>NZ_JADBTB010000020.1:0-80940 GCF_020246405.1 Microcystis sp. M083S1 | reverse complement strand
TGAAGCTTTAAAGGTAAGAAACTTAGTCAAAAACCGTAAGCTTGCCAAGTCGATTTCTGATGCTTCTTGGTATCAATTCACTCAATGGTTGAATTATTTTGCCAAGATTTATCGGATTGTTTGTGTTGCTGTGCCGCCGCATTTCACTTCTCAAGATTGTTCAGTTTGTGGGACGAGAGTTCAAAAAACCTTAAGCACTAGAACTCATCAATGTCCTAATTGTCAAACAGTCTTAGATAGGGATCATAATGCAGCAATAAATATTCTTAAAAAAGGGTTGAAATATTTGGGAAATCATCTCAACGGTACTGTTGGGCAAACAGAAACCGATCCAAACGCCTTGGGAGAGTCCGGCCTCTGGATTTTCAGTGGAGACATTGAGAATCTAAGCTGTCTCGTTGAACAAGGAATTTCCGATAGTGATCTCGAAAGAATCCCCCGTCACAGCGTAGCTTGACGGTGGGAGTATGTCAAAATCAAAAAACTAACCGCAGCAGCAAGACAAGAAAGCGCAATGATTCCTACCGTTATTGAAACCACAGGCCGGGGCGAACGCGCCTTCGATATCTACTCCCGACTACTCCGGGAAAGAATCGTCTTTTTGGGACAAGAAGTAACCAGCGACCTAGCTAACCTAATCGTCGCCCAATTACTCTTTCTAGAAGCAGAAGACCCCGAAAAAGATATTTACCTGTATATCAACTCCCCCGGGGGTTCCGTTTCGGCCGGATTAGGGATTTTTGACACCATGAATCAAATCCGTCCCGATGTCAGCACCATTTGTATTGGTTTAGCTGCCAGTATGGGGGCTTTTCTCCTCAGCGCCGGCAAACCGGGCAAAAGAATGAGCCTACCCAACTCGCGGATCATGATTCACCAACCCCTCGGCGGCGCCCAAGGTCAGGCCACCGATATCGAAATTCAGGCCAAAGAAATTCTCTATCTCAAACAATTACTCAATCAACACCTAGCTAGTCATACGGGTAAACCTCTCGACCTCATCGCCGAGGATACGGAAAGGGATTTCTTTATGTCCGCCGAAGAAGCTCTAGACTATGGTTTAATCGATCAAGTCATCGATCGCAGTCCTTCCGCTTCTAACCCTCCCAGTAAATAGTTATGATCGGGTAGGCCCTGTCTACCCAGATTTTTGTAAATATTTAGTAAGCGGAAATTAATCATCGATCGTCGTTATTAATATTAAATAACAGTGAAAAGTTCTAGCGGATTGGGTTAAGATCGAGACGTAACCCGAAAAAAATTGCAACAGGAATCGGTAGAAACACCCGGTGGGTTATTAACGGAAATTTTTTTACTGGCAATCCCTATGAACTATCATCCACCCTCACAGCCCCTGCCCGCCCCCTGTATTATTGATTCTGGCGTGGTCATCGCTAAAGAAGATATGCGTCGTCTCCTCGATGATCTCGGACGAGTTCGCTACATCCATAGTCTCGAAGGAGTGATTCAGAGTGAAGGGGAGGGATGGATACTAGAAGTTTTCGCCGATTATCAGCAAAGCACCCTAGTTGCCAACTACAGTCTTTATCTCAATACCTATAGCTTCGACTATCTACGTTTAAACCGCTCTCCCGACGGTGAAACCTATTTTGATCTGATCCAAGACAATCGGCAATTACGGCTAATTCCCCTGAGTAATCCACTGCAAGACCCCGAGATGAAAGCCCGTCTCAATGCCGATACCCTCGAAGCCATGGTTACTCAGGTACTTTCTGCTAAGTGGGATGTGCAGTTTGAAGACGAAGACGACAACGATTGCCCCTTTTAGGCAGCGAGCAAAAATACTGATAACTGATAACTGATAACTGAAACAGTGGGATTTTCCTTTGAATTAATCGCCCAGTGTCCCCAAACTGGTGCGCGGGTTGGGGTTTGGCATACTCCCCACGGACCGGTAGAAACACCCCGTTTTATGCCCGTGGGAACTTTAGCGACGGTGAAAGGTTTGACCCCCGCTCAAATCGCCAGCACGGGGGCGCAAATGATTCTCGCTAATACCTATCACCTGCATCTGCAGCCCGGAGAAAGTATTATCGAGAAAGCGGGAGGTTTACACGATTTTATGGCGTGGAATCAGCCAATATTAACAGATTCGGGTGGATTTCAGGTATTTAGCCTTAGTCAACTCCGGCAAATTAAAGAGTCGGGAGTCACCTTTCGATCGCCCCGGGACGGTAGAATCATCGAAATTACGCCAGAAAAATCGATTCAGATTCAAAATGCCCTCGGTGCTGATGTCATTATGGCCTTCGATGAATGTCCCCCCACGGGAGTCAGTTATGAGACCATGAAAGCATCCATAGAACGCACCTATCGCTGGTTAGAGCGCTGTCTGGGGGCCCATCAACGACCTCAAGAACAGGCTTTATTCGCCATAGTGCAAGGGGGAATCTATGAGGATTTACGGGCAGCGGCGGCGGAATCTTTAGTAAAACTCGATTTACCCGGTTACGCTATCGGTGGCGTGAGTGTGGGGGAAGAAACGAGCCTAATTCATCGCATTGTCCAGATAACTGCCCCTTTACTCCCCGAAAATAAACCCCGTTACCTGATGGGAGTGGGAACCTATCGAGAAATGGCCAAGGCGATCGCTAGTGGCATAGATCTGTTTGATTGCGTCATTCCCACCCGTTTTGGTCGCCATGGCACGGCTTTAGTGCGGGGAGAGCGTTGGAACCTCAAAAATGCCCGTTTTAAGGAGGATTTCGCCCCTTTAGACGAGACTTGTCCCTGTTACACCTGTCAACACTTTAGCCGTGCCTATCTAAATCATTTAATTAAGTCGGGGGAGATGTTGGGTTATATTCTCTTATCTCTGCACAATATCGCCGAATTAATCAGATTTACCCGTGAAATTCGTCAATCTATCCTAGGGGGGACTTTTACCCAAGATTTTGCCCCTTGGCTTGAGGATGCCGTAGATGTTACCCCAACGTGATAAAATTTCAGGAAACGTTGAAAAATTTTCTTGTCAAGGTAGATAGAGAGATGGAAACTGCACTTTTGTTCGCCAAATTGCCAGAAGCATACCAAATTTTCGACCCCTTAGTCGATGTCTTGCCCCTGATTCCCCTATTTTTCCTCTTGCTGGCCTTTGTTTGGCAAGCATCCGTCGGTTTTAAATAAATCGACTCTCAATTATCAGTTATCAGTGAGCAGTTATCAGTTATCAGATTTGAGTTTTAAGTGAGTGGTATTAAGTGAGGAGTACGAAATGACATTAACACTGCTGTCTTTTCACTGTTTACTGTTTACTGTTTACTGATCACTGTTTACTGAAAAAGCTTCCCAGATTAAAACAAAGTCCAGGTTAAATCAGCATCAGTCAAGTCCACATCTTCTAAAATTGCCCCGCGCAAATCGGCATAACTGAGATCCGCACCCCGGAAACTGGCCCGGGTGAGATCGGTAATAAATCCGTCTCTTTCGGGACTGGCACGAAAATTAACCAGGCAAAGTCGGCAATCGGCGAAATTAGCTCGATATAACAGGGAGCCGCTCAGATTGGCATAGTTGAGATCGGCTCCGCAAAAGTTAGTTTTGCCTAAGTCCGTGCGTTGGTCGGAAGTGGAGCGAAAATCCGCATCGATTAATACGGCCTGCTGGAGATTAGCACTGTTGAGATTAACACCATTTAAGACGGCTTTGGTTAAATAAGCGGCTTCTAAATTGGCTTCGATGAGATTAGCCCCGCTTAAGTCCGCATCGCGTAAACAAGCTCGATAAAAGTCCACTTGACTTAAATCTGCTCCCCAGAGAATAGCCTCACTTAAATCCGCTTCTCTCAGCAGCGATCGCGCAAGGCGTATTTTTCCTAACCGCGCCTGTCGCAGATCAGCACGGCAAAAATTGACTCCTGGGAGGATAATATTAGTTAAGTCGCCTTCCCGCAAATTAATCCCCTGAAAATCTCTTTCTCCCTCCCGATAGCGTTGACAAAGTTCTTCTAGGAGCAGGGAATTTTTTTCACTATCATAATTGACGCAAAATGTCAACAGAAAATTATAGCCAAAAAAAAACCGACTTTAAAAACCAACGATGTTCTTGTGGCGGGAACGTTGGGGGGAAAAAGGCGTTAAATATCTGCGAGTGGTAATGTCTTTTCTGTGGGACTTTCCATAATCAAGACATCAACGCCGTGGTAAATATCAAGGTCGCCAGTGGGCAATCGGAGACTTTAAACGGATTTGGGGGACAGCATCAGAATACCCCTAAGGTAGCGGCATCCCCCGAAGTGTCAACCGGTCGGAAGCAACCCACAAACAGCTAATTGAAGCTGCTTCGTTTAACCCCGGCGGCGAGTCTTGCTGATTAAGCCTCCCAGTCCCAGCAGTCCCAGACCCAACAGGGCAGAGGGTTCGGGGACGCTTGGTTGTTGTTGGGGGCTTTGTGTGAAGGTGTTAGTGAACGAGGTGAACTGTGCAGTAGCACTCGTGTATGTGACGGTATCGAGGATGAACAACTCCGTTATTCCAGTGGGGACACTATAGGGTCCACCCATGCTGCCGTCGGTTGACGTCAGTGTAGTGAGAAGCTGCGACCCCACTCCTGACCAGCCGCCAGTAGAGATAGCCTTCGTCACCGTAATCCCAGAAGTTCCCGCAGGCACGTCCGAACCCAAGGATATCTGATTGAACGTCGCACCGCTACCAGGCGCAATTGAGACTTTGTACGCCAGAACATAGGGATCGTTAGCAGATGACAAGCCGCCAAACCGACTGTAGGAAAATCGGTGCACGTCTCCCGTTGGATTCGCCATAAAATCGATGCCCAAGACCCCCTGGTTACGAAACGCAGCGTCATTTGTGGTTAGGGTCGAATTACCTACATATACCTTATCACCGTCTTGACAGCCATTAGGGAGGGCAAGGAATGCACTAAGAAACTGGCCGGCAACACAGGCCGTCTGGGCTTGGGCGGGGGCAGTGGTGACTACTAGGGAACCGGCAATCATTCCCAGCGCTCCGGCGGTGCAGGAGGCTAGGCTTAAAGTGGATTTGAAATTCATTGGTTTTGTTCTTTCTTAATGATAGGTATCGGTCTTCAAAAGCATCCTATTTGTGGCCTTCAACGGATGACACATACCCCTTACTCGACAAAGAGTGGCTACAGTGTTTGGCTGTTTATATTTTGAATCCCACATGATTCTAACCTCAACTATCTAAAAATGTCAACCCTCATAATGACTTAAATTTGGCTCCTTAACACTGCCACAGGCATAAATTCGGGCATTATTTACACTACAGCCTGCTAAACGAGTTGTTCGTGGAGACAGGCTTCGGCCGTGAGATCAGCGTTCGACCGAGGGTTCGACAAAAGCTCACGCGGCGGTTCGACAGGCTCACCGTCCGCTCGACTGAGCTCGCCGAACGTCCGAAGTCCGAACGGGTGTGGGGTTTTACCCATTTTCCAGTGGTCAATTACCTAATTTTCAGGGAAAAAGTCCCTAAATTTTCCCCCCAATAACTGCAAGGGTCGGCACTTTTTGAGGGAAAAAAAGTCTAAAAACCTTGTTGGATAAGGTTTTTAGATTTATTCAGCAAACCCTAAATAAAGGCAATCTCCTGAATACTGATACTAAATCCGTTGAGTATAGGCTACATATCAGGAGAGGCACTCATGCAAGAGGCAAAAGGGAGAATAAATAATCGGTTTTTAATAACTGGATTTAGTATGAATCCTGAATACTGATTACTGTTTACTGATAACTGATAACTGAAAAGTTTCGCTAATCTTTAGATAAATTGCCAGAAACATACCAAGTAAAACCACCACCGATAACTGCCATAACTGCTAAAGCTAATAGTACTGGTCGGAGTCCGAATTGAGTTTCGGCGATACCCGCCACGGCTAAGGGTAAAGAGAGGGCAATATTAACGGCATTATTTTCTAAACCAAAGACTTTACCGCGCATTTCGGGGGGTGTATCTGCCTGTAGGGTGGTTTGCATGGGAACCCCGACTAAAGCGGCAAAAATCCCTAATAAAGCGGTCATAGCGAAGGCTAAAATTAAACTCTTTGTGGCTAGAGATAAACCGATTAAAGCTGCCGCCATACCCAGGGAACCCCAGAGACTTAATTGGGTGTGGGAGAATTTTTGGCCCCAATAACCCAAGGTAATCGCACTAACTGCCATTCCTGCACCACAGGAGGCTAATAAAAAGCCGAATTGAGAAGCTTTTAACCCGGGTAGTTTTTCGGCCATACTGACGGCTAATACTGATAGAGCGGCAAAAATACAGAATAAGATGACTAATTGAATCAGAGCGTTACGAACTTTATGATTTTTGTTGAGGTAACGAATGCCATCGCGGATATCTTCCCAAACATGGGGCTGTTCTGCGGTAGGAATGACATATTTTTCGTTAGTTCGCAGGATAATTAGAATTAAACCGGCAATTATATAAAAAGCACCGACAATCATCACTTTGCCAATATCAAATTGTCCGGCTCTCGTGCCGAAAATGCTATCGGCAAAAGCTAATACTGGTTCACCGATGGCAAAACCGATAATTAATACTGCCATGGTGGTTAAAGTGTTGAGGGAATTAGCGGGTAGAAGATGACGACGTTTTACCACTAATGGCAGGGTAGATTGTTCAGCGGGGGCAAAAAATTGGGTTAGGGTGGAGACAAGAAAAGTAATGACTAACAATAGGAAAAAACCGAAGGGTAAGTTAAATTCTCCCTGTAACCGGTAATGCCAATTTCTTAAACCGTCAGGCAACCAACCGAGGGGAACGGCTAAAGTTTGCTCGCGCACTAACCATAATAATAGGGGAATGATGAGGACAAAAGCCCCGCGTAAAAGGTTAGAAATAACTAAAACTTGTTTTTTTAACCATCTATCAACATATACACCCGCCACCGAACCCACTAACACCGCCGGAATTGTATTAGCAATCATTATCGCCGATACCCAGCCACTAATCGATTGATCGGCTTCTTGGTAATGGGTGGCAATTAGGGATATCATCAGGACTAAATAGAATTTATCCGCTAATTGGGAAAAAATTCCCCCCGCCCAGAGAATGAGAAAGCGCGGGTTTTTTAGCACTGGGGCAAAACCCTGACTAGGATTGGATTTGGGCGCACGTTTAGGCAAGCGGTTCATGGTTTCTGCGTCGGATTGCCTCGGTGAGGAATCGGAAGAATTAAAAACAGGAGTGGAAGAGTCGCTAGAATTAGCGTCGCTAGTTTCTGAGTCAAACAGTTGCATTATGATGATTTTTGCTATCTGTTTAAAATTCTAAGGGAGATAAACCCTCAACTAATGCCGAGGAGCGAAAAGTTTTTCCCAGATGATATTGAGTATAGCGGCGCAGCAGGCGATCGAGGTTAATCCAAGCTAGTTCTGAGGCAAGGTTTTCTGGTGGGGGAAAATCGGTTTTTCCTAGGCATTGCAGTAATTGCAGTTCTTGCCGCGTCAGTTTACTATCGATTTTGGGCGGGTTGATTGTTTCTGTGAGGGCAGCTAGATCTATTATTCCCCCTGCCTCGAAACTAAATCCTAGGCAATTTTCCCCAATTAAAGCTTTTCCCGTCAACAGGCAGTTATGGACTTGCGGCACTAAACCGGCAATTATTAAGAAATGAAAAATTGCTTGACAAAGGTAGGGAAGTATGTATTGATTTTCGTCGAGGACTTCAATTCTGGCCAGATGGCTGCAGATTAATTCGTATAATTCCCTCTGGGGTTGTTCGCTCAGTGCGATCGCCAAAACCAGTTCGCAGAGGTATTGGCTAACGGTGAGTTTGGCGAGATTTTGACTTAATTTGGGATAAGATTCGATAGTTTCGGCTTGAACGACCTTATCTAGGGATTTCCCTGCGACTATTAACAGATTATTGACCACAAATAGTTCACTTCTACCCCGCAGGGAAGATTTATACTTGCGCGCACCTGGAGCGATGGCTCTAATTAAACCATATTCGGCGGTCAAAATAGTTAAGAGGCGATCGGCTTCTCCGAAGGCCATTCCTTGCAGATTGATTCCAGTAGCTTGATAGGTACGAGACATCATTTAATAATTAGGGTTTGCCGAACAAGTTTGTTGGTGGGGACAGGGTGTGGGGTGTGGGGTGTGGGGTGTAGGGTTTTACCGATTTTGAGGGGGTCAATTACCTAATTTTCAGGGAAAAAGTCCAGGAAATTTCCCCCCGATCACTCCCATATCTGGTACTTTTTGATTGACAAAAGGTCTAAAAGTCTTACCCAACAAGGTTTTTAGATTTTTTCGGCAAACCCTAGCTAATTGTCTCCCCAAGAAGACTTGAGCTAATCACCAAGCAAAGGGGAATCAGTCATGACTATGGAGGTTAGCGGACTCGAACCGCTGACATCCTGCTTGCAAAGCAGGCGCTCTACCAACTGAGCTAAACCCCCGATCTGGTTTTTGAGACACTCTCGTTATTATAACCTATAGTGAAAAATATTACAAGTAAATTTTCCCCTTGCCTGCCATGTCTTATCTAGTCGCCACTTTTTACCAGTTTGTGGCTTTGTCAGATTATCGTCAAAAACAGCCAGAAATACAAAAATACTGCCAAGAAAGAGGAATTAAAGGAACTATTCTTCTGGCGGCCGAGGGGATTAATGCAACGATCGCCGGGAACCGTCAAGCGATCGCGGAGGTGATTAGTTGGTTAAAAACCGATACTCGTTTAGCTAATCTAGAGGTGAAAGAGTCTGTTTGTGATTATTTGCCCTTTCAACGCTTAAAAATTCGCTTAAAAAAGGAAATTGTGACTTTCGGTCAACCCAAGGCTAATCCTCTCGAAAAAACAGGAATTCATCTCAAAACTGAAGAGTGGAACCAATTGCTGAAAGAGCCGGACGTGGTAGTTATCGATACTCGTAATAATTATGAAGTGGCGATCGGTACTTTTGCAGGAGCGCTTAACCCAGAAATCCAGCATTTTCGCCAATTTCCTGAGTATATTCACGACAATTTTGATAGTATTAACAATAAAAAAATAGCTCTTTTTTGTACGGGGGGAATTCGCTGTGAAAAGGCGGCAGCTTTTTTATTAAATCAAGGCTTTTCTCAAGTTTATCAGCTAGAGGGAGGTATTTTGAAATACTTAGAAGAAGTTAGTCCCGATCAGAGTCTTTGGCAAGGAGAATGTTTTGTTTTCGATCAAAGAGTGGCCCTAACAGCTAATTTAGAGGTAGGACATTATGAAATGTGTCCCGCTTGCGGTCATCCCATCGATGAAAAAGATAAACAATCCCCCAATTACCGAACGGGAATATCTTGTCCCTATTGTAGTTAATCTTATCCTATTTAGTATCTGGTTACTTTTTCTTGCGGATTTGTGTACCAGAAATCATGTCATGAAGGGCGCGTTTTTTCTTTGTCCAGGCTGCCAGCAAAAAGCCCAAATATAAGGGAGCAGTGGAGAGAAATTTTAGTAAGTAGCGGCGATTGGCTCTCGCAAAAGATATGCGTCGGCCTTGGCTATCGGTGACGAATAAATCAAAAAACATTTTACCAATAGTGGCTTTAAAAAGATATTCTAAGAAAACATAATATAACCATTTAATCACTATTCCTAAACCAAGAGCAGTCAGGATGGCAATATGTTCGTGAGTAAAGTTAATTTTGGCTTGAATATTATAGATAATTGCTGCTATAAATAAGACAAAACCGATAATTGTTGTTCCAACTGCACTTAATCCTGCTGCATAGTAAACCCAGATTTCTTTGGGAATATCAAAATCAAGATTTAAGTTTTTAAAAGTTGACCATTGTTGTAAGCGAAAACAGATATAACCACCTAATAAAGCGGCGATAATAAGAACGATAAAAGAATCAATTAAAGAAGCTTTTAAACGGAGCCAAAACCCAGCATAACTGGGAGAAATTGCAGCGAGTAAAGAAATAATTGCAGGATTGGGAATAGAAATAATTTTAGGTTTTTCATGAGAAGAATTTTTAGTTTTTTTAGTTTGATGGGGATTGGCTTTAATATCGGTAATAATTTTTAGCAAATTTTTGGTATCTTTAGGTCGATCAATAGGTTTTTCTGCCATTAAATTATCGATAAAATCTGCTAATCGAGAAGGGATTTTTGTGGCATATTTACGCCAGTTAAATTCATTGGTATTAATATTATAAATTTTCGGGTCACTGGGTTCTTTACCGGTTAACAAAAAGACGAAAGTTTTGCCCAAAGCATAAAAGTCTGATTGGGGGACAGAGTGACCACGAGATTGTTCAGGAGGAGCATATCCGGGGGTATAAATTCCTGTATTTTTGCCTCCTGCTAGGACAGTTTTAGTCACCTGTCGTGCTGCTCCAAAATCAATTAAAACTAATTGACCATCGGGTTTTAAGATAATATTAGAGGGTTTGATATCACGATGATAGAATTTATGTTTATGAACTTCATGGAGAATATTAGCTAACTGAGTTAACCAATCCAAAGCGAGATTATAATCAATCGGTTTAAATCCTCTTTGTTTTTGATATTCTTCTAAGTCAATACCAGCAATTTTCTCCATGACTAAACAGTGTAAAGCAGTTTGACTCTCCCGGGGATGATAAATAAAATAGTTTTCTCCTTTGGGAATACCGGGGTGATTTAATTGTTTTAAAAGATTGGCTTCCTGTTGAAATAAATCAATAGCTTTGCTGGAATCGTAGGTAAGAACTTTTAATACTTTGGGTATTTTACGCTCATCTATCACTTCATAGGTATTACCAAATCCACCTTTGGCACTCAATAAATTTGTGACTCGATATTTACCATTTAAAAGCAAGTCGGAACCACAGGATTGACAGTAACGACTCTCCGTGATACTTTTCGGTTTAGGACAATGAGGATTAATACAAAAACTCATAGATTTTATTGGTAGAGTACAAAATAAAGTTGATGATTAAAATATTCCCTGATATATTTAAGGTTGGTTGCCAAGAAAAAAGCCGCGCAATCCCAAAGTGACCACGGCACTTAAAAAAGCTACAACCATGGGGATAATCAGAGATTTAAACCCTTTCAAGTCCGCAATATCTTTAACTAGGATTGCATAACTATCTTCGACTTTTTCCAGTCGTTTATCCATTGTTTCGACTTTCTGATCAAGAGTTTTAATATCTCCTTTGATTTCTGTGACTTCCACCTTTAAATCATTAACATCTTTTTGGAGACTGTCAAATTTTTGATTAACATCTCTTTGGAGACTGTCAAATTTTTGATTAACATCTTTTTGGAGACTGTCAAATTTTTGATCCACATCTTTTTGGAGATTATCGATTTTCTGATCCACATCTTTTTGGAGATTGTCGATTTTCTGATCCATATCTCTTTGGAGACTGTCAAATTTTTGATTAACATCTCTTTGGAGATTGTCGATTTTACTCTCGATCCTTGTCAGGACAGATTCGAGAGAATAGGTAACGGTTTCGCTAGTTTGTGTCATGATTAAAAACCTCTTGTTGATATAGCCAAATATAATTAGGTTATACTAAAAAAATTTTTCGTTGGTGTCGGGTTTTAGCCATGTTCAGGAAAAAAGTACCTGAATTTTCCCCCCGATTACTCCAATGGCTGGCACTTTTTGATTTCAAAAAAGCCTAAGGATATTATCCAACAAAGTTTTTAGATTTATTCAGCCAACCCTAATTATTCCCCTATTGCCTATTGCTAGAGGCCAAGGACGATTTTGCTACCGAAAAAATTCCATTGTGGCCAGAGATCGATCATGGTAATTTAAGAAAGCGATCGGGGAACTCTAACAGGGAAGATCCCGACCCTAACCAGGGAGTGACTGTTTAACCGTCTGTCCTATGTACAAGTCTATTACTGTTTTAACGCTGCTGACGGGAATTATCGCCGTTGATGTGGTTTTAGCTCAATCCACTGTTAATCTTCCCATCACAGTTAAACGGGGAGAATCCTACGAAGGATTATTGACTAGAGCATCGCAATTAGCCGAGAAAACTATCATCAGTCGTTTTAATCAACAACAGGGTATTAATAAAATTGATTTATTGATAACGGCCGAAAAATCAGGGGCGATCGCACCTCTCCTCTCGGTGAAGGTATCCCGTCAAGATTGGTTTGGCAACCCTAATATTCAACGCTGGGCTAATGTTTTTCCCTTTGGCAAAGCTCTCCTTGGTTTTAGCTCTCCCGCACCCGTCGTCACCCCGAAAAGTCCCCCCGCTGCCGTTAATCCCAGTCCATCTCCAGCACCATCTCCCACCGCTACCACTCCTCCCCCTGCTTTACCCTTCGAGGATGAGCCGAATAATGCTCCCCAAATCCCCATTCCTAAGCAAAGATTAACCACTCCAGCTAATCGTTAATTGATAGGAAAAGGAGGGACTTTCGGCAGATATAGCAGTTCTCACACCTGTGTGATACAGTTAAACCTTTGCTAATTAAGCTTTTCAACATCGATAATGTATCTCTTGCGAACAGGAAACGCTATATATTGACTTTTAAGTAGCAAAACGAGGCCGAAACCAGTCTAGGGGAAAAATATCATCTTCTTGGACGATTTCTGTCCAACCAGTGACACTCTCAAAACAAGTCCCCGTCAAGTTAGCACCCCTCAAGTCCGCTCCCTGTAGATTTACCTCTTGTAAACGCGCTCCCGCTAGGTTAGCACCCGCTAAATTAGCCCCGCGTAAATCACTACCCGTCAGACGTGCCTCGCTAAAATTAGCCCTTTCTAAATTGGCCCCCTGAAAGTCCACCTCTTTAAGAAAAGAGCCGCTAAAATTGGCTTCCCTTGCGGAAATCTGACGACATTTAGCCCCACTTAACCGCGCTTCCTGCAAATTAGCCCAATTGAGATTGACTTTATCTAGGTTTGCCTCCAAGAGATTAACTAAGTATAAATTCGCCCCGCATAAATTCGCCCCGCATAAATTCGCCCCCCGGAGATTAGCATGGGAAAGATCCGCCCCACTTAATCGCGAGTTACGCAGGTTAGCCTGTACCATAAAGGCCCCGGTGAGATTGGCTTTGGTTAAGTCCGCTTCCACTAATTGCGCTTGACTTAATTTGGCATAGGTTAAATTCGCCCAATTCAAACTCGCTCCCCGCAGATTTGATTTAGTCAGAAAAGAGCGGCTCAAATTAGTTCCGCGCAAATTGGCCGCAGCAAAATTGACAGCGATTAGAGTCACTTGTTGTAGATCTAGACTCATCAAGTCAATGCCTAAAAAATCCCGTTCTCCTTGTTCGTAGAGTCTTAGTAACTGATTAACTTTCATCTCCCTTCTTCTACTTATAAGATGGTGGTTAAGAAGTAATCAACAAAAGCACCTAAAAACTTTGTCCGATAACTAACTCAGCTTTTAGATAAGAAATTTATCAGGCTCTCTTTTGAGTTTATGTAAAGTTTTTTGTCGATTTTTTAAGAGAAGATAACGCGAACAGCAAGTTAATTTTCATCATAGTTAAGTAGCTTGGCTAAAACAGTTGGACTGGTTTTTCCAATTCTACCCCAGTCCATCGGGTAATTAGTATCTAACATTACTCTTGTTAAAAAACTTATCTATTGTTTAAACTCGATTATATTTAACTCAGCTAATTCTCCGTACTTTCTCGGATCAGGGCGGTAGAGCCGAGAGGACTTTCAGGGTATTTTTACCCAAATCATATTAAATCCGGTTATTAAAGACTGATTATTGATTGCCCCTATTGCCTATTGCCTATTGCTTTTTGCCTGTCCTGATATATAGCCTATACTCAACGGATTTAGTATCAATAGAGACGTTGCTAGGCAACGTCTCTACAAAAGTGGTATTTAATCAAGTTACTCAGAAACAGACAGAGGGGAAACCTTTTGGGCTTGAGCGAGATAGTACCATCCCGACGGGACAAATACCAGTGCGCTTAAGGTGGTTCCGACCACCCCGATGGAAATACAGATAGCGAGGGGTTCCCAAAAAGCGCCGCCGTAGAGGAATAATGGCACAAATCCCGTCACGGTGGTTAAGGTAGTGGTGAGAATGTGACGGGTGGAAGCAATGACCACTTCCCGGATTGCCTTGCGCTGGCGTTGAAGATGGGGAGGTAAAGCTTGTAAAGCCGCCACCACGACAATAGAATCATTAACGGAAACCCCAACTAAGCCGATAGTGCCTAAAATCGACATGAATCCTAGGGGATATTCAAATAACCAGAGGGAAAATAAGGCTAGTCCAATTGAACTAATACCGACGACAGTAACTAGGGCAGCAAGACGGAAGGAGTTAAAAGAAAGAACAAGGGTTGATAGCATTAGAATCGCCAAGACTCCCACACTAGCAATTAGATTAGCCACAGCTGTATCTCTTTCTTCTTCCTCTCCGCCAAATTCGAGCCGATACCCTGCCGGAAGGGAAAATTTGCCCGATTCTAAGTTTTGGCGAAATTCGTCTAAAACCGTTGCAGCGATCGCATCAGCTTGAACATAGGCCTTCACCGTATTAATTCGCTTGCCATTTCGTCGAGGAATCGTGGCTAATTCGGGGAGAAAATCAAATTCTGCCACGGAGGAAAGGGAAATATTCGCCCGTTCAGCAGTGGCGGAATTACCGAGAATATTTAAAGAGGCAATTTGTGGCAGTTGCTCGCGATCGCGATTAGCGACTCGGACTCGTACGGGTAATTCTTCCGTTGCTTCTAAAATCGAGCCACCCACAGAACCTTCTAAAAGGTTATCCAATTGACTTGCGATCGCCGCATTATCCAAACCAATCAGTCGAGCTTTTTCTTCATTAATTTTTAAGGCTAATTTAGCTTGAATTTCACTTAAATCAGCAACAGAATAGGTTATTTCGGGTATTTTTGCCAGTTCTTCCCGTAGGGACTCGCCAATTTTCCTTAACATCTCCAATTCTGAGCCATAAACCCTAATTTCGATCGGGGCGCCCACCGGTGGACCCTGTTCTAGGGGGCTGACTAATACCCTTGCCATCGGTAGAGCTTGACTTAATTGTTTTTGTAAGGTTTCGATCAATTGGGGTTCATCAGAAACTTGCCGAAGTTGAATCAATGCTTGGGCAAAATTAGGAGAGTCTTTGACGCCATCGGAGAGATTATAGTAGAAGGGGGGAGCATTACGCCCTAAAAACCAGTGAACTTCCGCAATTTCTCGATGATCTAGCAGTATTTTTTCAGCTTGAGCCACTTTTACCTGAGTTACTTCTAGGGTTGTGGTGGGGGCCAGTTCGATTTCTAGGGTTAACTGATCTCGTTCTGCCGGCGGAAAGAATTCTTCTGGGAGAGTGCCGGCGACAACAAAGCCAGTAATTGGGATAATCAAGCCAATAACCAGACCTAATACGGGAAAATAGAGAATTAACTTCAAAATTTGGCGATACAAACCCGTTAGGAGCGGTAAATTAATTCCCGTATCCCACCAATGGGTTTTTGTCTGATGCGAGCGATGAGTCAGTTGATATAAACGTAAACTGAGGACAGGAATAATCGTTAGGGACAAAATTAGAGAACTAACCAAGGCTAAGATCACTGTTTGGGCGATAGTACGCACGAATTCGCCAGTGCCTCCTTGCAAAAGAGCGATCGGCATAAAAGACAAAATCGTGGTTAGGGTAGAAGCTAAGAGGGGAATCCCTAACTGTTTAACGGTTTCAGCAACAATATGTTGGTGAGCTATTCCGGTCCGTAGTCCTTTTTGCAGTTCATCGACAATCACAATAGCGTTATCGATCAAAAGTCCCAAAGCAATAACAATTCCTGTCACCGACATTTGATGTAGGGGAATTTGCCAGAGATTCATACCGGCAAAGACCATCAGGATCGATAAAGGCAAGGATAAACTCACCACCAAGGCGGACTGCCATCCCATCATCACAAAAGCTGTCCCCATGACACAGAGTAACCCTAGGATCATGTTGCTGAATAATCCATCGAGTCGGTTAGCCACATAACGATTTTGGGCAAAAATTATCTTGAGGCTCACACCTTGGGGGAGAGAAGGGCGAAACAGGTCTAACTTGGCCTGGGCTGCCGCTGTCCATTCGTCTATGCGTTGCCCCGATTCCATCATAGCGGCCACCACAATAGCCGGTTTACCGTTAATAATGGTTAGTTCTGGTGGTGGTTCTTGAATTCCCTTGGTAACTAGAGCGATATCTCCTAAACGGGTAAATTGTCCATCATTACTGTAACGAATCGGAATGGCTCGAATCCGAGAGAGTGATTCTAAACTGGTATCGACTTCCAATAATAAATTATTGCGATTACTGCGAAGTTGTCCGGCGGCGACCTTGGCATCACTGGTTTGAATTTGTTGGGCAACTTCGACGGCGGTTAGGCCCAGAGAGGATAATTTCACCGGATCGATTTCGACTAAAATTTCCTCGGCCGGAACCCCGACTAACTCGACCCTTTCGGTTCCCCAAAGGGCTTCTAATTCATCGAACAGTTCTTGGCCAAGTCGGCGTAAAATAGCGTAATTAGGAGCGGTATCTAGATCCCAAAGGATGGCAGTCAATAAACTAAAGGCTTTACTATATCCTTCTTCGTATAAGGGTCTTTGGGCTTCTGGGGGTAGTTGCGGGATGACATCGGTAATCCGATCGCGAATGCGTGACCAGACGGGATCCACATCAGTCACTTCATCTTTAAGTTCAATATTGACCGTGGAACGCCCTAATTCTGAGGAGGACTCAATCAGGCTAATTTCTTTGATGCTAGAGAGAGATTGTTCAATTTTTTCGGTCACTAGGGATTCGACCCGATAAGGACTGGCACCGGGTAAATTGGTGGTAATGGTGGCACCTCGATTAATTGTTTCGGGATCTTCCATGCGCGGCAAAATTTGAAAGGAAGACAATCCCCAGACAATAATCAGAATTAAGGTCAGAATTAGTAATCTAGGTTTACGTTCAAATAAGTTATTCATTGGAGATTATTAGGGATAATAAAGCTGATTAATGACCACTGACTACCAAATTTCCACCATTTGCCCGGGTACGATGCGGTGAACCCCTTCGACGATCACCCGATCACCGGAGGTGAGAGTCCCGCGCACCAACAAGCGATCGCCTTGAATCGCTAGAACTTCTAAATCTTGGCGTTTGACGGTAAATTGTCGAGGATTATCGGGATTAGCTTCTCCTAGAACATAGGAAGACCATAATCCTCTCGTGCCTTGTACTAAAGCTTCTGTGGGCAACCAATAGCCCGATTGTGGAACCGATTGAGATAATTCTAGGCTGACCACTTGCCCCGGAATCAGGCCCTGAGTCTGATTTAAACTTAAAATAACCGTGGCGGTACGGGTAGTTGGATCAATTTGGGGCAAGGTTGAAGTGACTTGTCCTGTTAATATTTTGTTACCAATTTTTAAACGATGTTTACTGCCAATTGGTAAGTTTTCGGACTGGTCAATGGGAACCCCTATACGCGCTTCCAGTTTATTACTTTCCACTAAACGAACGATCGGATTACTTGCAGAAACAACAGTGCCAATATTGACGTGAAGGAGGGCAATAGTGCCATCGTAGGGGGCTTGAAGTTGGCTTTTCTCAATCTCTAATTTAATATTCTTCAGTTGGGCATCAAATTGGTCAATAACGGCTTTTTGCAGAGAAATCAATTCGGGACGAGTACCAGCTTTGAGTTCATCTAATTGACTTTGGGCTTCATCAATTCTCGCTTGTTGTGCATTAACATCTGTTTGCACTTCTTCGAGTTGTTCTCTAGTAATTGCCCCTTCTTGATACAATCCTAGCCGTCTTTGGTATTTAGATTGGGCTAAAGCTAATTGTTCCCTGAGATCTCGGACTTTTGCTTGGGCTGCAGCGATACTTTCTTTCCTGGAACCAGCTTGTAATTCTTGCAGTTTAGCCGTGGCTTGCGATCGCTGGGCGATGAGTTCTTGTTTTTGTGCTTCTAAATTGCGTGTATCTAGAGTAGCAATTAAAGTACCTCGGCGTACCTCTTGACCCTCTTGAACCAATAAACTAATTAATTGTCCCGAACGCTCAAATCCTAGTTCACTTGTCCGTTTAGCCACAATATTACCCGTATAACGGCGCGGTTCTTGGTGATGGGTGACAGGACTTAAAGTTAAGGTTCGCACAGGTAAGGCTGCCGTCTTGCTCTTATCGATTGCTAACGAAGCGGTTTCTTCTGAGGTGGTGGATTCAGAGGTGTCTTCTAAGAGGACATTCCGCAGGGTAGGATAGGCAAAAACCGAGGTGGCCGCTAGGATACCAGTAATAATTAATCGCCAGGGCAATCGCAGTTTTTTGATGGCAGTTTCTTGCTGTTTAGTGACGGGATTGGGGGAAGTCATAATCTAGTTCCAAATGAGTAGGGTTTAGTCAAGAGTAATAACAGATTAGCGAGGAAAGAACTATTTTTTGATGGCATAAGGCCGTAGGACAAAAGCCGCTGCTAGGGATAATATACCGGCGGACAAAAAGGCAATTTGTACCCCCCAGGGGTTATCAGGAGTTTTCCCGAAAGAAAGGATTAATCCTGTTAGAAAAGACCCCGCACCTTGGCTAAATTGAATTAGGAGACCCCTGGTACCAAAAAATATTGCTTCTCGGCCGATTCCTTGTTGCTCCGCATCTTGATCGATAATGTCCGATAACATGGCATTCGGCAGACTAAAAAAGCTGGCTAGGGCTAAATTAGCGATGATCGAAAGGATTAACCAGGGAATCAAAGAATCTTGCCACCAAAAACGACCACAGGCCATGGCAATCATACCCAGACCAACCCAGATTAAAGAACCTTGAAAAACCAGTTTTTTGCCATATTTTCGCGCTAAGGGTAAAACCAGGGTAAATCCAGCCAAGGCACTACCGACGATAATAGTATTAATCACGGCGGCAAAACTTACCTCTCGTTTGAGGAGAGCAATTACTAAAAAAGTCGGAATCACCGAGATAATACTAATCACCATCCACGCCAAAATCATGGTGATCATATAGATACAAAAAGTCCGATTGGTAAAAGCCGCCGTTAAGGTGGTTTTAAAGTTAGGATATTTCCCCTTAGAAGGACTATATTCTTCTTTTTCTAGCAAGGGCATAGCTAGGGTAATTACCCCAATAAGACTAATAGCAATACCCATTCCCTGAAAGCCATAGCTATCAGTTAACCAAGGGGCAATAATCCCACCAATGGTGGCACCAACTAAACCAAAAATTCCGATTTGAGTTGATAATTTAACCCTTCCTTCTGGGCTTTTAGCGAGAGTGGGCAACCAGGCTAAATAGGGAACATGATAGGATGCCATACCCACATAAAACACCCAAAGCATGGTGACTAAATAAATGAAGTAAGTGGTTTGATTTAAGTTATTAGGGGGATTAAACAACAGGATAAAACCACCAATTAAAGGGACTAAACTGGCCAGTATAAATGGTCTTCTTTTGCCCCAAGGACTCCAAAAGCGATCGGAAAAATAACCGACTACTGGCTGCACAAAAGCCCCAGCAATACGGCTAATCATTATCGCTATCCCCACTAAAGCAGAGGGCAATAAAATGGACAAGTTATAGTCATTGGGAATGCCCGGGTCGTAGCGATAAATTAGCATGGTTAGAAGGGCATTATTAACGATAAAGTTACCAAACCAACCAGTGATATAAGGAAGATAATCTATTCGGAGATGTTGCCATTTGCTGGAAGTGCTAGAAGTCATTAGAATTGGGGGAGAGATGGGCAGTTAGCAGTAGATTGTTAGGCTTATTTAAAGAAATTCGTAGCGACCGGGTGAGAGAATGCGATGGGGATCCAAGCTGTCTTTAATTTTCTGGATTAAGCAACTATAATCGTCTTGGGCTGCGGGTAAACTATTCATAGAGTGGGTACTAAGACGGTAGGGATAATAACCTTGATTGATCAATTCTGCCAACATTTCATCGTGACAATTTAAGGCTTTTTGGTCTTCGCCTTCTAGCAATCGATCATAAAAAATGGCAGCATTGATGTTAATATTGCGCTCGGTAACACAGTTAATGCCGATATTGGGTTCATAACCATATTTTTGAGCGATGCTGCTGATAATATTGAGAGCATTTCTGAGATGATTTCCCAGAAAAGGAACAGCGGGAACACACCAAATCATGCCACAGGCATCCAGGTCTAAATTCAACCTATCGGTGGGGGGCGTTTTTTTGCGCCAATAGGCCATCTTCAGCACTTTTTCGGTAATCATTCCTCGTTGGGGATTTTTGTGATAAATTAAATCCACCTTATCCTTAATTTCCACCCCTGTAAATACTTTAAAAATGGGACTCATTTTGCTGGCCATTTTAAACTTATTTTCATCAAAAAACATAAGTTTATTGACAATTCCTTTCAAGGCTTTTTCAATTAGTTTTCTTTCAACTTTTCCCTGTTCTGGTGAAGCCGAATATAAAGCACCTTCTCCTATCCAAACACCGCCACCCCATTGATGACTTAATTGTTCTAATAAATCGGGGGGTAAAGGAGTTTTTTCTTGGCATTCCTGCCAGGGATATTGTTGTTGAATAGACAACATTCGGTAGTTATTATTGATGTGGAAGGTCGTTTTAATTACCCCTGCCATTTTCAGTTGACGTAGTTTGTCGATCAATAACTCTAATTTATTTTCCTGATCGATGCTATAGAAAAAAGCCTGAAAATATTCAGGATAGGGGGTTAACCAAAAAGTCATTTTGGTGACGATTCCCAGGTTAGATTGGGTAAAAATTCCATCAAAATAAGGACCGACTCCCCAACGATTGACCGCCCCTATTTGGGAGTTTTCAAAGCGATTAAATCCCGTATGAACACATTCACCGGTGGGCAAAACTACTTCCATTCCACAGACATGATTAAAGCGATCGCCCAAAGGTCCTTTGGCTTCACCTCGTTCGAGAATATTGCCAATAATACTAGAATCAGGAGTCGAACCGGTGACACTCATTAATAATTTATTGCCATTTTTTTGCAAAAAATCGTAGAGTTGTCGCTGAGTAACACCCGCTTCAATAGTTACATAAGCTAGGGTTTCATTATAATCCAAAATCTGATTTAATCGACTCAAATCCATTAAAACCGAACCGGTGCGGCTAGGAACTCGCGAACCATAACCCCAATTTTTACCTGTACTAATAGGATAGACAGGGGTTTGATAGCGATTAGCAATTTTTAGAGATTCTTGGACTTCTTGACGATTACCTGGGCGAATAATTGCCGGGATTTTAGCATGGGTTTCGTAGGTAGCGGTCTCGGCTTCTAGGCGTTTTTTGTTATCGGTGCTGACATATTCGGAGCCTAATAAATTTTCCCATTCTTGTAGAGCGTTAGTTAAATTGTCGCTAATAATATTTTCGGAAACAATTAGAGAGTCCATAGTATTTTTTTTCTCCTTGAAATTCAGGTATGAAGGGTAATTAAAGGGCCGTAGGGAACCGGCCCTGCTATCCGTGGCAATTAACTTTTAAGCGGTTGCTGTTTGCGAGAGAAAATTGCGCTAAAACTAGGAATAAAACGGGGAGTATTGGCGAAAACTGCTTGATAATTGGTGTCTTGACTCAAAGCTTCTTCTTCAGCTGGAATGCGTTGGATTAATAACCAAGCATTCAGGAGACTAAAGACTATAGATGTCAGATAAGCGGTATGAAACAAGGGAACCACCGCTAATTCCGTGATCATGGCCCACCAGTTAGGATGACGGATATATTGATAAATGCCATTGTCGATCACGGGTGTCTGAGGAACCGTGACCACCTGATGAATCCAGCGATCGCCCAAGGCTTCAATGGAGGCATAGCGGAGCTTTTGAGCTAAAAAAGTAGTAATTAGGGAAAATAAAGCCAATGCTGGAATAAAAGGTCGATCGAGCAGATAAACTTCCCCGATCATGCAAAGCATCCAGCTAGATTGGAAAATCTTGACGAATCCCACATAATTAGAACTATGCAGTTTGCCACCTTCCGCTAAGACTTTGGCCATATTCTGTTTACTCAGACGAGTAACGCGCACTCGTTGGACAATAATGTAACTAATCAGGGCAATGAAAACTATTTGGCTTAACATCCTTAAATATCCTTAGAATTGAACTAAAATGGCTTCTTGAGCAAATCCAGGCCCCATGGAAATTATTAATCCGTAGGAACCCGTGGGAGGATGGGGACGGGAAAGGGTTTCATCGAGAATGCAGAGGATAGTAGCAGAGGCAATATTGCCAATTTCTGCCAAAATATCCCAACTAACCTGTAAAACATCCGGTTCTAACTGGAATTCTTCAACTATTGCATCGAGAATCTTTGGACCCCCCGGATGCACCATCCAACAGACAATTTCCTCGAGGGAAACTCCTGTTTTTTCCAGTAAAGATGTCACCGCTTTTCTCACCCCACCCTTGACGTAATCAGAGACTTCTGGGCGAAGAATTTGGCGAAAACCGTAGTCTGTTAAAGGTAATGCCATTAAATGCTCTGTGTGGGGCATTAACAGCGATTGAGTGCCGATAATCTTCAGTTTTGCTTTACCTTGCTTGACTAAGGGATGTTCATCTCCCGCTAAGAGAACCGTGCCGACTCCATCGCCAAATAAAGCCGCTACCACAAGGGTCATAATGATATTGCTATATTGAGATGGATCTTCGGGTAATTGTCCCAATAATTCCGTTAAATCGCTATGAATTGACCCTTGCCAAAGGCCAGAGGAGGGATCGGTGGTAAACAAAATCGCTGCTTCGGTGGGATGTCCTTGCAGATAATCGTTTACTCTGGCTAATCCTTGGGCGCCTCCCAAACAGCCGACACCCGATAACGCTTGCCGCTTGATATCGAGGGAAAAATCTAGACGATTAAGGAGTAAACTTTCTAGGGAAGGAACGGAAGGAAGAACAGTAACGGAAGTAACTAGGGAGATTTCTTTGGGAGAAAGAGCGGCTTTTTTGAGCAAATTAGTTACTGTCGATGTTACTAAATCCATAGTTAGATCGACCATTTGACGAAAGGGTTGGGCGATCCCGGGAGGATTATCCGCATCGAATTCATCTAGGGGAATAGTGAAGTATCGCCCTTGAATTTTGACATTACTGAAAAAACGATGAATTTGTTCTAAATCAAAAAAGGTTTGTTCCTGGAAGTCGAGTTGATTTTCTCGGCAATAATCTTGAAGAAGATTAGCACAATGATTTCTGATATTGACTTCTAGAACTTCTTGGGGATAGTAATGTTCTGGAAAACCAGTAGCTGTCTCAATAATGTAGGGCATTGGAGTTAAGAGAGAGGGATTTCAGGGGGGGAGAATTATGCTGGGAGATTTAAGCCAGTAATCGGCGAGCTAATCCTTGGGCTTGGCGTATATAACCCAATTTGTCAATCACTAAGGAGTGAGTACCGCTATGGTGTTTATTGTCGGCGCTTAAATTGGAGCTAATTTGACGTTTTAGCTTTTCAAATTTATAGACAAACCGGGATTTTTTATCCTGAGCTTGTAGATAAGCGGCCACTAAATTACTTTGTTCTTCAAATACTCGCCAGTGGGTGCCAGTGGGATGAACCATTCCGATGACAAACAGGTTATTTTCCTCTGGGTGAAAAACATTCATATAGAGGTTAGGCTGGGTGGTTCCTTCTTGCCAATTTAAATCTGATTTGTCAATAAAAGAAAATTCAATTTTGTAACCAGTGGCGTAGATAATCAGATCAATTTCTTCTGTACTGCCATCGGCAAAAATAACATTCTTTCCATCTAATTCTTGGATATTAGGCTTATGGGTGACATCTCCATGCACATAATAACGATAGATTTGTTGGTCACTGTTGGGAATAATTAGACCGTTACTTTTACAGTCTGTAGGAATATTGAGTTTTTTGAGATTAACTCCTTGTAAGAATAGAGCTATTGGTGATAATAAAGCCATCATTTTCATGTGTTCTTGGGCTGGAATTAGATTCATGATTGGCGTGTTAATCATCACCCATTCTGGGGGCAAACCGAACAAAAATTTCGGCATACAGAGAAAGCCACGACGGGTACTATGGAAAGTTTTACTGCCATTGATAGCCGCTTCGACGACTAAATCCATGGCTGATTGTCCCGCTCCAACTACTAGGACTTTTTTAGCATTTAGTTGAGCGGGATTATCATAATCTTTTGAATGGATAATTTCCCCGTCAAAATGCCCAGAAAATTGAGGAATATTCGGTTTACTATGATAACCACTAGCGATTAAAACCCCTCGGTATCGTCTGGTTTCTTGGTTGCTAAGGGTGACATCCCAAAAGTTACCCACCTTTTTTACTTTCTCCACGCTGAGATTAAATTCCATGAAATCATAGAGATTGAAATGAGCGGCATAATTGCGAAGATATTCATAGACTAACCGATGATTGGGATAATCTGGGTAATCTTTTGGCATGGGAAAATCGGAAAAAGGTTGTGTGGTTTTATGACCAATCAGATGTGTATTTTTATACATTGGACTATCGGGACGATCATAAATCCAAATACCCCCAACATCCTGAGCAGATTCGATAACATTAAAGGGAATTTTGGCTTTGCTTAAGGCTCTAGCTGCCGCTAATCCTGCGGCACCAGCCCCAATAATACAGTATTGCTCTTTGTAATCTAAAGTCATGATTTTTCTCCCTTGAATAATTGGTTGATTAGGCAGTCATTTGTTCAGGAAACTCTCGTAAACTTTGGCCAATTATTTTCATAATTTTCTCCGTATGTTGATTGATAAAGAAATGTCCTCCCGGTAAGGTATGCAGGACAAAATCTTGATTGGTTTGCAGTTGCCATTGTTGTAATTGATCGGCAGAAACCTTTGCATCGTTGTGGCCTCCAAAAACGGTAATAGGACAATTTAAGGGTTGACCTTGTTGATAAGAATAAGTCTCTAGGAGTTTGAAATCTGCTCGTAAAATTGGCAAAAAAGCCGCCATTAAATCGGGATTTTTGAGGAGAGTTTCTGGGGTTCCTTGAAAATGACCTAAAGCTGTTAAAAATTGCTCATCTCCCAGACGATGAATGGGTAAATCAGGATTGACAATTTGAGGCGCTCGAAATCCAGACATAAATAAATGTTGGGGTAGATTTTGCCGAGTTTTAGCTAATTCTCTGGTTAATTCAAAGCTGATTAAAGAACCCATGCTATGACCAAAAAAAGCATAAGGTTGGTCTAAATAGGGAGTCAGAATCGGAATGAGACGATTAATCAGGGATTTTAGCGATGTAATCGCAGTTTCCTGAAGACGCGTTTCGCGTCCGGGTAGTTGAATCGCCCACAATTCCACTTGCTTGGGGCAGTAATTCAGCCAATTTTGGAATACGGAGGCACCCCCACCAGCGTAGGGAAAACAAAATAGACGAATGCGGGCGTTAGGATTAGCTTGTTTGCGAATTAGCCAAAGTTTCGGATCATTAGAGATATTTTCGGCTTTAGTCGTCTTGATTGGTTTTTTCTGTTTTGAGGGGAGAGGAGTTTTATTGCTAGTTGCAGGTTGGGAATTTTGGGTGATTAAGTTGAATATTTGCGGTAAAAACTGCTCAATACTCAATCCCGCTAGGTATTCCACGGGAACAATAATTTTTAAATCCTCCTCTAGTTGACGTCGTAATTGACTGGACATGAGAGAATCTAAGCCTAAACTAGAGAGCGGTTGCTTGGTATGTAGCTTGACCACGGATAAACCAGTAATCTGTTCTAAAACACCGATAATGTAGGTTTCTAGTTGTTTAAGCTGTTTCTCTGCGGGTGTGGCCAACAAAGAGTCAAGGGTAATTAGATGACCAGAAGATGATGCAGTGGTGGTTTTGACAACTTCCGGCGGTTGCGGCGGTGTTTCTAGGAGATATTTCGACAATTCAGGCAATAATTGCGCTTCTTCTGGGGTCAAGTCGCCTGTTTTTAGCCAATAACTACTTCTTTCAAAGGTGTAGGTCGGTAAGATACAGGGTTTACTGTCTTGATTGGCCGTTATCTCTTGCCAATTCAGGGCGAATCCCCGCAGATAAAGCTGACTGACACTCTCGAGGATCTGTTGTCGGTCAGAGGTTTGACGACGCAAACTGGGCAACCAAAGACAAGAATAATTTTTATCCAGTAGGCTGCCCATGCCCGATAAAACGGGATGGGAGCCGCATTCGACAAATAGCTCATAACCGTTGTCCAGTAAGGTTTTTATCCCATCGGCAAAGCGAACAGAACACCGGAGATGACGACACCAATAATCGGGAGTAGTGACCTCAAAATTGACTAAGTTGCCATTAAGGTTAGAAATTAAGGCTCGTTGGGGGGGATGATAGGTGATAGTTTCAGCAATTTGTCGGAACTCGTCTAAAATCTCCTCCATCAGAGGGGAATGAAAGGCTTGAGAGACATTTAACCGGGTAATTTTCAGATTTTTGACCTGAAGCTGTTTTACCAGGGTTTCTATGGTCTCTGCAGCACCGGACAGGACAATATTATCCTGACCATTAATAGCGGCAATAGCGACCTGAGATTGATAGGGGGCAATTAAGGGACTAATTTCAGCTTCACTAGCCGAGATAACGACCATTGAACCACTTTTTCCCACAGAATCCATCAATTTAGCCCGATAGAAGACTAATTTTAAGGCATCTTCTAAACTAAAGACTCCAGCAACACAGGCGGCCACATATTCCCCTAAACTATGACCCATAACCCCATGGGGGCTAATTCCCCAGGATTCCCAGAGTTTAAAAAGGGCGTATTCGAGAGCAAATAGGGCAGGTTGGCTGTAAAAAGTTTGATTGAGATGATTTTCTTGGTCAATAATCTCCTTTAGGCAATAGTCCCCATATTGACGGAGAATCTCAGCACAGCGATCGAGTGTTTGACGAAATAGAGGATAACATTGGTATAGTTCCCTTCCCATACCGGGGTATTGAGAACCCTGTCCCGGAAAGAGAAAGGCAATTTTTGCCCGATTTTTGCCATTAAATTCACTTTTTTGGCGAAAAGAACTGGGTTCACCTTGAACGAAAGCGGCTAATTTTTCTTGAAGTTGGCAGTGACTAGAGACAATACAGGTGAAACGATGGGGTAATTGGGAGCGACTGCGATTGCTAGTAGCACAAATGGAGCTTAAAGCAATATTTTTTGCATTTTCTAGGTAATTTGCGTATTTTTGGGCTAGTTTGATTAAAGCCGATTCAGTCTTGGCTGAGAGGGTGAACAGATAGGGCGATGAATCAGGTGCCGCAGTCGTTTGAGGTTCGTAAGGGTATTCTTCGAGAATAATATGGGCATTAGTGCCATTTAAGCCAAAAGAACTAACTCCAGCTAAACGAGAAGAATTTTCACTAACCCATTCACGGTTTTTAGTCGGAACTTTCAGCGGTTGATTTTCCCAGTCTAGATGGGGTGTCGGTTGCTGGAAGTGGAGATGGGGGGCAATTTGTCGATGTTGCAAGCATAAAATCACTTTCATCAGTCCGGCAATACCAGCGGCCGCTTCTAGATGGCCGATATTGGTTTTGACGGAACCAACCCAAACCGGTTGGGGATTTTTAGCAAAAACTGTCGATAATGCACCTAATTCAATGGGATCGCCTAAAGAAGTGCCAGTTCCATGGGCTTCAATATAGCTAATGTCCTCTGGCTTTACCTGAGCATTTTTTAAAGCTTGACGAATCAATTGTTCTTGACTAAGTTGATTGGGAACTGTTAAACCGCTACTCGTACCACCATGGTTAACGGCCGAACCTTTAATTAGTCCTAAAATCAAGTTATTATCCCGAATAGCCGCAGATAAAGACTTTAAAACTATAATACCGCCGCCTTCTCCCCGCACATAGCCATTCGCTGTTCTATCAAAGGTTTTACAACGACCGTCAGGAGACAACATCTGGGCGCGGGATTCCATGATAGTAACGAAGGGGGTTAACATTAGGTTGACCCCCCCAGCTAGGGCAACTTCACACTCGTTATTGCGTAAACTTTGGCAAGCTAAATGAACAGCGACTAAAGAGGAGGCACAAGCAGTATCAACCGTTAAAGTTGGGCCATGAAATCCAAAAAGATAGGATAAACGTCCCGAAGCTACACTTTTAGCATTTCCCGTTCCCGTATAGGCATCAATCAGATCGGGATGATGGCTAAAATGGGAGTAATCTTGAGTCATCATGCCTATAAATACCCCCGTTTGACTTCCTCGCCGATTTAAGGGTGATATTCCCGCATTTTCCAGAGCTTCCCAGGCTAGTTCCAGCAGTAATCGCTGTTGCGGATCCATTTGTGCTACCTCCCGGGGAGAAAGACCAAAAAAATCAGCGTCAAATTGATCTATCGGTTGATTTAAGAAGCCACCGTGACGGGTATAGACTTTTCCCCTTGCATCGGGCTTAGGATCGTAATAATTGTCAATATTCCAGCGTTGCGGCGGAATTTCGCTGATGGCATCGGTTCCTGATTGCAATAATTCCCAAAAAGTTTCCGGTGAATTAGCTCCCTGGGGAAAGCGACAGGACATACCAATAATTGCAATTGGTTCATTCTTAGCTTTTTCTAGGATATGTAGCTTAGTTTTTAAGACCTTAATTTGATTTAAGGCATCTTTTATTAAGCTCATTTGATCAGTTTTGGCAGGTGTTTGTGTCATGGTAAACAGGTTATTTAGATAGGGTTTGAGGTCTACTTTTCTAACTTAAGGAATTTAATTCCTGTAGCAGTAAATCGGACAATTCTTCTAGGGATAAATCTTCTTCGTTGAGGGGATCAAGATTGCTATCTTGATTTGCTCCTATTGCTAAGGGTTTTAAACTAAAGTCAAGGTCAATAACTTCAGCTACTAGATAATCGACCAAACTGGTCACTGTTGGATATTTAAAAGTGATAGTTGCCGCCAGAGATTTACCTAAATCCTTGGCTAAACGATTTCGTAATTCCACCGTCATTAAAGAATCCATTCCCAACTCAAAAAAACCTTGGTCAACTTGGGTAAATTCTCTAGCCGGAATAGCGAGAATTTCCGCTACAATCCCTTGAACATGAGCAGTCAAAGCCGCAAAACGCTCCTCAATTGGTATTGTCCTTAAGACATCAATAAAATTATTGTCTGGGGTTAATTTTGGGGCTGAAAAACTTTGGAAATCTCGTAATAAAGGCGGAATTTTTTGATTCTCGAAACTGTTAAAAAAGCTATTCCAATTGAGAGAAGCGACAGTTACCTGTATCCGAGAAGTCGTCAGCAATGTTTCGAGGAGATGTAAACATTTTTGGGGATCAAGAGGGGTAAAACCCTGTTTAATTAGCCTTTTTTTCGCTTTTTCGCCTAAATTTTCGGCCATACCACCCTCTGCCCAGGGACCCCAATTAATAGTCAGGGCCGGTAGTCCTTGCGCTTGACGATAATGGGCTAGACTATCTAAAAAGGCATTAGCACTAGCATAATTACTCTGTCCAGAAGACCCTAACACCGAGGCCATCGAGGAAAAATTAATAAACCAGTCTAAATCCACTTCTTGACTGAGGAGATGCAAATTCCAAGCGCCGAGTATTTTGGGGGAAAAGACGCGCTCAAATTTCTCCCAAGTCTGTTTGGATAAGCTGGCATCCTCTAACACCCCGGCGGTGTGAATAATGCCTTTTAAGGGGGGTAACTGCTGCTCGATTATCTCAAAAGCCCGACGCATTTGGCCAAAGTCGCTAACGTCGGCGGCAAAAACTTCTACATTGGTTCCCTCTTGTCGCCATTGGTCTATAATTGGTTGGGTTTCTGGAGTTATTCCCCGGCGACTCAGTAAGACGAGGGATTTTGCTCCTTTTTTCCTTAACCAATTAGCCACTTGCTGCCCTAAGGCCCCTAGACCACCAGTAATAAGATAGGTGGCATTTTCGGCAATTTCTCGGTTTTTTAGCGACGATTTCGGGATAAATCGCCCTAAACGAGCCACATAGCTCTGGCCTTGCCGCCAAACGATTTGATTTTCCTCCTCCGAACTTTGTAAAGATTGGAACACCTCTAGGGCTAAGGTGTGGCTATCCTGAAATTTATCTCCATCCAGACACAGACAGCGCAATTCTGGGTGTTCTAGGGCAATAGTCCGTCCTAATCCCCAGAGGGAACTTTGGGCAAGGGCAATCACTGTGGGTTGAGAAGGAATGTATTGAGCCGATTGGGTGACAATATAGAGGCGAGGAGAGTAATTAACCTCTATTTTGCCTAGTTCTTGCACTATTTCCAGCAAAGTTCCACAAATTCGCTCCTGAGTGACGGCTAGGTTTTGATTATTTTCTAAAGCTTGGTCGTCATCGATTCCCCAGAGATAAATTAGACCTTGATAGGGTTTTTTGAGGAGATATTGCCAAGTCTGGCGATTCTTTTCGGTGATAAGTTGGCATCTATGCCCTTGTTGCAGCAATTTTTCGGCTAATTGTTGCCCTACTCCCTTTTTGTCGGCAAAAATTAACCAATCTCCTGTTTCTGTCCAATCCATTCCCGTCAAGTCCGTGGCTTGCCAAGTAATTTCGTATAAACTATCCTTGAGGTCGTTGGTCTGGGAAAAGAGGGTTTCTGGCCGGGCCTGTTGAAAGGTTAATCCGTCAATTTGGCTAATTAATTGACCCGATTCGCTGAAAATAGTCAAATCAGCGATTAAGATGCCGTTTTGCAAATTGCTATGGCTGAAGCGACCATGACAGTATATAGAGGTGTCCTTAACTCCCGAAAAGGTCAATCGGTCAATATTAGTGGGAAGATAGGTGCTATTCCCTGCGGGAAATAGTGCCGACATAGCGTGAAAGCAACCATCAAGTAAGACAGGATGTAGCTGGTAATCCACCGCTTGCGAGAGTAGATGGGAAGAAAGTTGAATTTTTGCGACAATTTCGGACTGATTGCGGTAAAGTTCCTGGATAACTCGAAAACTTTCCCCGTAGTTCACTCCTTTACTTAAACAGTCCTGATAATGCTGTGCAATTTCGATTTTTTGGTGACAACGGTTCCGGATATCTGTCCAATTGCAGCTGGGTAAGTCCTGGTTTTCATTGGTTAAATTACCGGATAGATGCAGTAGGGAAACTTCCCCTTCCCCAAGACTGAGAATCTGAAATTGTCCCCCCGCTAGTAAGCTTAACTGTACCTTTTTACTCTGGTTGTCTGAGAAAATTAAGGGTCGATTCAGACTCAATTGACCAATAGTAAACTGCTGATTGGGATATTGTTGACCAGCTGCCACTATAATCATCTCTAGATAGGCCGCGGCTGGGAAAACTACCTGGCCAAAAACTTGATGTTCTTGCAGATAGCTCGGAGAGCAGGGAGAAAGAGAGGATTGATAGTGGACATCTTTTGACCCCAATAGATGCAGCGGTTGCTGTAGGAGAGGGTGGAAAGCTGCCGCTACTGTCGGGGTTTTTAGCTGAGAATCAATGTAATCTAACCAATAGCGTTTTCTTTGGAAGGGATAGGTCGGTAAGGGGATTTTTTCGCGTAAATAATCCAGGTCGAATCCATTCCAGTCAATTTTGACCCCTTTTACATAAAGGGTCGCTAAACTTTGGAGCAGGGTTTCCCAATTCGACTGTTTTGGGGACAAACTAGCTAACCAGAGACCTTGGTCGGGGAGATTTTGCTGACCTAGGTTAATTAAGGTGGTTTTGGCACCAATTTCTAGGAATATTTCCGTATTTAACTCTCCTAATCTTTCTATACCCCGGGCAAACTCTACGGGAGACAGTAGATGATTAACCCAATATTGGGAAGTTGCTATCTCTGCATCGATAACATCCCCAGTCAGGTTAGAGATAAGGGGGAGACGCGGGGAATTATAGGTGATAGTTTCGGCAATCTTGGCAAATTCCCCCACCATACCCGTCATTAAGGGAGAATGGAAAGCATGGGAAACCGCTAAAGTCTGACTTTCAATGCCTCTCTGATTGAAGTTAGCGATTAAATGGTTAATAGCCTCAGTTTCGCCAGAAATGACCGTATTTTCTCGACTATTGACCGCAGCAATGGTACAGATGCCCCTAATCTTCCTGAGATGATTGGTCACGGTGTCGGAATCGGTAAAAATTGCCGCCATTATGCCGTTTTTCGGTAATGTCTGCATTAAGCGTCCCCGATGGGCAATTAACTTCAAACCGTCTTCTAAGCTAAAGACTCCCGCTAAACAAGCGGCCACATATTCCCCTAAACTATGACCGATGAGAGCATCGGGTTTCACTCCCCAAGATAACCAGAGTTGAGCGAGGGCATATTCCAGAGAAAATAGGGTAATTTGACTGTAAAAAGTCTGATTAATCAACTGACTGGTTTTTTCGTCCCCATATAACACTTGCAGTAAGGATTTCACCCCATAGCTCCGTAAAATTTCGTCACATTTCTCTAAAGTTTGGCGAAAAGTCGGTTGCGTTTCGTAGAGTTCCCTAGCCATTCCGGGATATTGTGAACCCTGTCCTGTACACATAAAAGCCAGTTTAGGGGCTTTTTTCGAGGTTAAAATACTTTTTTGACCTGAAAAGCGATTTTCATCCCTAATAAAGTCTTTTAAAGCTTGCTCAAGCTGTTTTTGAGCCAGAAAGGGAATAGCTAAACGATGCTCAAAATGCGATCGCCCAGTATTAGCGGTATAGGCCAGATTTGCCATGACCGTCTGGGAATTTTGACCTAAAAAATCGTAGTAGCGTTGAGCTAATTCGCGTAAGGCTGGCTCACTTTTCGCAGAAAGGGTAATTAAATGACAAGGACGCTCTAAATGAGGTTTTTCGTCACCAAGCCGCTCAAAATTGCTTTCCTCAACGATTAAATGGACGTTAGTGCCACTCATCCCAAAAGCGCTCACTCCAGCCCGTCGGACTCCTTCTCTGACCAACCAAGGGGTAAGAGTGGTGGGGATTTTGACCGGCAGTTTTTCCCAGGGAATATAGGGATTAGGGTTCTTAAAATGAAGATTAGGGGCGATTTGCTGATTTTGTAGCTGTAAAACTGTCTTAATTAACGCCGCAATTCCCGCAGCTCCTTCCAGATGCCCCATATTAGTTTTCACGGTTCCCAAAATCAGGGGATTATCTTGGCTATGACCCTGGCCATAAATTTTCCCTAAGGATAAAACCTCGATGGGATCTCCTAAAGATGTACCTGTACCGTGAACTTCGACGTATTGCAGATCTTTAGGTTGAATTTTCGCTCTTTCGAGGGCTTGTCTGAGTAAAGCTTCCTGTGCCTGACCATTGGGGGCGGTTAAGCCATTACTTTTTCCATCGTGATTGACAGCCGAACCGCGAATTTGGGCGAAAATAAGATTGCCATCTCGGAGAGCATCACTGAGACGTTTTAAGACCACGACACCGCAACCTTCGCCCCGACCATAACCATCGGCCGAAGCATCAAAGGTTTTACTGCGACCCTGGGGAGAAACGGCTTTTAATTTACAATTACTAATCGCAGTGGCCGGGGTTAACATCAGATTCACCCCCCCCGCTAAAGCGAGATTGCATTCTTGGCTGCGCAGACTTTGACAGGCCAAATGTACTGCCAAGAGGGAGGAGGAACAGGCCGTATCAATTTGCAGAGTCGGACCGTGAAACCCAAATAGATAAGAGATTCTGCCGACGGCAATAGCGCGACTGGTTCCTAAACTGTTGTAAGCATCAATGTGATTGACTACGCCTTGATGAAAACATAATTGGGCATAATCATCGCGAAAAATGCCCATAAATACGCCAGTTTGACTATTAATCAAACTTTCGGGCGCAATAGCCGCATTTTCTAGGGATTCCCAACAGACTTCTAAAAGTAACCGTTGTTGCGGATCCATGGCGGCGGCTTCCCGAGGTGAGATGCCGAAGAAAGCCGGGTCAAATTCGTCAACTTTGTCTAAAAATGCCCCTTCCCGACTATACATTTTTCCCGGAACATCGGCATCTTGGTGATAATAGTCGGCAATATTCCAACGTTCTAGGGGAATTTCTGTTACTGCATCGATGCCATTAACCAATAACTGCCAATAACTTGCGGAATCATTGACTCCTGCGGGAAAACGACAGCCCATCCCCACAATAGCGATGGGTTCGGTTTGCGCTTTGACCATTGCATCGAGGTGTTTGTATTGTTCTAAAAAAGCTTGTTTTTGTTGATTCATCTTCCTAACAACTCTTGTCTTGTTATGTCACGTCACTTTCATCTCAGGTTATGCTTGGGAAAAAGTCACGGATAAGCGGGAAAAACCTTGATACTGTCGGGATGGGAAAATTTAGTTGCATAGTCACAATTGTCCTCGTGACTCCGAGGTGGGGGATAGGACAAGGGAAATTAGCTATCCTATCCCCACCAGCGATTAACTAAAGAAAGCAGAGATTTCTTCTTCGGATATTTGGGGTAAAACTGCTAAAATTTCGCTTTTTTCTCGAGTATTTGCCGATTCAGCCCCAGTATTGCTTTGATTAATCTGGTTAGCTAAATATTCTGCCAAACTATCAATAGTGGGATAATTCCAAACAATGGTGGCTTCGACGGGGATTCCCGACCAATCGGCAAGATCTTGGGCTAATTCCACGGCAAAAATTGAATCTAAGCCAAAATCAGCAAAAGACTGGCTGGTTTGGATAGTGGCTGGATTGACCTTTAATTTCTGGTGTAACCAATTACCTAACCACATTTCCACCTTTTCGGGAGTTTGTTGGCTAAGAAGGGACTTTTTCGGACTAGAGGGTATATTTACTCGGTTCTGCGTCGGTTGACTAGCAATTTCGACCAGAGAAGTTTCAGCTTGAGGATGAGTCTGTTTAGCTTCTGGTTCCAACGTCAATAACTCGTCGAGTTGATAATCGGAACCGTCTAGACGTTGTTCAATATCATCAATAGATTGAGTATAATCGAGGATACGATCGCGGATAGTCGCCACCGAAGAAGCAAAGTTTTCTTCGGGTGTTCCCCGGAGAGCTTTCTGCACACATAAATCAAACTGCAATTGACTCCAAGCTAGGGCATGACTGTACTTTTCCCCGGGGTGAATTTGGGCCATTTTCGCCGTTGTTGCTACTAAAGCGGCGTAACAACCCAATTCTCCGATTAAAGAATAGGCCCAAGCTAAGGCGGCAGAACGATCACCCCAGAGATTAGACTGGAGACAACGCTGATTAATAGATTGGGCGGTGCTGTGGAGTTGCAGGGCAATCTCGGGCGCTTCCAGAACTTTTGTCAGAAATTCGCCTAATTTGTCCGTATGGGTGATACTTTTGCCCAAAAAGATTTTCAAACTTTCGTTAGGACCTTCGCCAATTCGTAAAACTCTGGCATCCCGGAGAATTTGCGGGGCAAGATTAGTTTCCATGTAACCTCTACCCCCCAGCATCTGAACGAGACTATCGGCCGCTTCCCAGAGGTAATCAGCCCCCGTAATCTTGGCAATAACGGCCATTTCCCTGGGAACGGCCACTTTTTGGTCTAAGGCGGTGGTGATACACTTTAAGAGACTGGACAAGGCCACCGTAGCCCCAGTTAAATGATCAAAACGGGCTAAAGTAATCGGACTTTCTAGCAATTTACCGGTAGCGATCGAACGACGGCTGGCATAACGTAACATTAATTGTAAACAGCGTTTCATGCCGCCAACTCCCATCATGCCAATACCTAAACGGGCATAAAGTAAAGCATCGTCGGCGGGTTCAGTGCCATTGCCCAATTCTCCCAGCAATTGCTCTTTAGTGACTAAAACATCCTCAAAATAGATGGCATTTTGCATAATTCCCCGTAATCCCATAGTTAGGGATTCAGGTCCCAAACGCAGACCGGGGGTACCTTGACGGACAAGAAAACCTGTCAAACCGTTATTCCCCGGTTCTTCCGAATCAAGCAAACGGACAAAAACATTAATCATTCCGGCCCAAGCAGAACCATTCCAACGCTTAAGGCCGCGAATTCGCCATTTATCTCGGCCATCCGGCACTGCAACGGTACTAATTGCCCCGATATTCGCTCCTGCTTCCGGTTCCGTCATGCCAAAGGAGGATAATTGTCTTCCTGTCGCTAAAAGAGGTAATAACTCTTGCTTGAGGGAAATAGTCCCGTAGTTGAGCAGCGGACGGATACCTAAGCTGTTATTGAGACTCACCATCGTCGCCAGGGTTAAATCAATGGCGGCTAATTGTTCCATCACCTGCAAAAAATTGCGATTATTAAGGGCTATTCCCCCGTATTCTTCAGGAATCTGCATTCCCATCAGTCCTTGATTGCCAAAATCCATGACAATATAGGGCGGCACACAACGACGGTCATCAATCAGATGGGAATTAATGCGAGTTTTGGCGTAATCTCGCAACCAAGTCAAGATTTGCTCGGTTTTTTCTTGACTAGCGGTTGTGGGGGCAGCTTGGTGACTGCTGAGGGGGGGGGTTAGCGTCGGCATAGGGGATGAAATTAGTGGAAGTTGCTGGTTTAAATACTGTTGACGGCAAGCGTGGCGTTGAATTTTGCCGCTAGAAGTTTTGGACAGAGATGCGGGTTTGATAAAAGCGATATCATAAACTTGCAATTCGTGTTCTTGAAAAACCGCTCGACGAACTGCTTCTAGGGCTTTTTGCTGGTTAAAACGGCGAATTGCCGTTCTTTCTACCTCTTGAACCAGGACTAACTTTTCTTCTGCCTCGATTTCTACGGTAAAGGCGGCAGTTCCACTGGGGCAAAAGTCGGGATAGCATTGTTCTACGGTCTGTTCGATATCCTGGGGATAGTAGTTACCGCCGCGAATAATCATCAGGTCTTTCAAGCGTCCGGTGATGTATAGTTGACCCTGATGAATAAAACCTAAATCCCCTGTACGCAAATAAAAACCCTGTCCGGTATCGGCGATAACTGCTTGAAAAGTTTTTTCTGTAGCTTCGGGATGTTGCCAATAGCCCTGGGCAACGGTTTTGCCTTTCACCCAAATTTCTCCCACCTGCTGGGAGGGACAGCGTTGACGGGTTTCAGGATTAACAATGGCAATTTCTGTGTCGATTTCTGTTTGTCCACAACTGACTAAGGATTGAGAATTTGGGCTTTTTTCCGTAAAAACGATTTGATGACGGTTTAAAGCGGCTTTTTCAACCCAGCAGATTTGAGGAACTTGATTTTTCCTGACAGCAGCAACTTTTAAGGTGGCCTCGGCTAAACCATAACCCGGACAAAAGGCGGCAAACTCAAAACCACAGGGGGCAAATTTACGAGCAAATTCGCTTAAAATTTCCATTCTGACCGTTTCTGCCCCATTTAAAGCCACTTTCCAGCTGCTTAAGTCTAAATCCGTCAGCTGCTCCTCTTTAATCTTGTCAAGACAACGTTTATAGGCAAAATTAGGGGCGGCAGTGTGGGTGGCCCTGTATTTGCTGATGGCATTTAACCAACCGAAAGGACGTTGTAAAAAGGAAACCGGGGACATGAGATAACAGGGAAATCCTCGATAAAAAGGCAGTAAAATGCCATAAATCAGCCCCATATCATGAAAAGTTGGCAACCATGTCACCATAACGCTCTTTTCATCGTGTTCCCAACCTAAATCTAAATCTCGGAGGTTGGTCAAAAGATTCTCGTGATTGACCATCACTCCTTTGGGAGTCCCCGTGGAACCAGAGGTGTATTGTAAAAAGGCTAAGGTCTCTGCTTTTATCTGAGTGGGGTGGTCTTCGGCTAAACTTTTGCCGATTAAGCTATCCGTAGCTAGAAAGGGAATATCTCTGTCTAGTTGCCTTTTTAATTGGTCTAATTCCGATTGTGTGCTTAAAAGTAAGCTTGCTTGCGAATTATTAATAATAGAAGTTAAGCGAGCCATCTTTTGGTTTTTCTTGGGCAAATTGACTGGAATTGCCACTACTCCTGCTAATAAACAGCCGAAAAACCCAGTAATAAACTCTAATCCCGAAGGGTATGCTAATAAAACTCGTTCCCCCGGTAATAGGATGGATTGGAGACTATTGGCAATCGCTTGCGCTTCCAGAAATAATTCCCCGTAGGTAAGGCGTTTTTCTTCGGTTTCGCCATCGACTAAAAAGGTATAAGCCGTTTTTTGGGGTTGGTATTGGGCGCGATAACGAATAATATCGACTAAACTGCTTATTTCTGACAAATTAAGCTTATTATCTAAACAAAGAGTCATTTTTTTACTCCCCATTATTCAATGGAATCGAAAACAAAGATTTAATCCTCTCGCACCGGGAAAAGTTTCTGGTGACGGGGGGCGACTAGAATTCTAGGGGTGATTTGGGCTTAAATTAAAGGTTTCTCCGTAAATTTCGCCATAGCAGAGCTTCTGAGTCCCAAAACGTCCCCCATACTCGCTCAAGGGTTCATCAGCGTATCCCAAGGCTAAGAGACAACAGACATCGACCGTATCGGGAATTTGGAAATACTCGCGCAAGGGTTTAGCCACAAATCCTTCTAGGGGACAACTATCCACCCCCAAGCTTTGCGCCGCTATCATGAGATAAGTAACCGCAATCATAACTTGTCGGTTGCTCCAAGCTTCTGGAGACTGATAACAGGGTTTAAATTGGAAAAAAGGCGGAATGGCCATGTGCATGAACTTGGCCCGTTTTTCGGAAATCGTCCCCTCTTGCTTTCCTAACTCAATCACTTGATTAATGTAACCACGATGGTTAACTTGGCGATCGCCACAACAGATTAAAACCACGGGTGCATCGACCAATTTATCTTGTTCAAAGCCGAATTCTCGCAATTTTGCCTTATTTTCTGGTTCTCTAACCACTATAAATCGCCATGGTTGCAAATTATAACTAGAGGGAGCTTGGAATCCTAAACGAAAAATTTCGGCTAAAATTTCTTCGGGAATGGCATCGGTGCGAAATTTACGAGTAGAGCGTCTTTTTTGAAATATTTCAGCAATATTCATCATCTAAACCCTTTTATGAGACGTTTTCAACGGTTTAACCTAAAAAACTTTCGGGAATCGCCGGTCCCCATTGATAGAGAATATCTAACCCACCCGCGTGAAGTTCTGGCTCGGTGGTTTGCTCGAAAAGGTCCCCATCGGTAAAATGTTCAATGAGGCTACCGAAAGGATCTTGCCAATAGTCAAACACTTGACTTCCCAACAAATGGCGACCAATACCCCACACAGGAGTCCATCCTTTTTCTCGTAACCAATCGTGGCCGATTTTAATAGAGTCAAAATCTTGTACCTCGAAGGCAGTATGATGGACTTTGGGGTGAGAACCTTGCAACATGGCGATGGTGTGATGATCAACCCATTCCTCTCCCCGTTGACAACGAAGAAAACCCCCGACTCGTAAACTGGGATGGCCGTAATAAATTAAATCTGTTGCTTTTAAGCCAAAAGTCTGCTGATACCAGTGATAACTTTCCTCAAAGTCTTTGACATCAATAGCTAGATGACCTAAACGTAAAATAGGTGCGGGTTCTTTTTTCGGCCTTTGGGTGCGACCTAAACGGGTTTTCCGACTAGCGTGATTCCATTGCAAGGGTTCAGGAATCGGCAAAGGTTCCACTTCCTCGATACCATAGACCAATTCTAGGTTAAAACCGTTGGGGTCAATAATTTTGATGCGCTGACCACCGCCGGGGGTGAACAGGGTTTCCACGGTCGAAGCGGAGGCTAAAGTGGCTAGTTCATGTAAGACGGATTCTGATGTCGCTTCTAGGGCAAAACTGACAAATTTAGCTTTTTTTCCCCATTCTACGACATAGACAAACTGTTTTTTGCCTCTAGCTCGCATATACAAGGCTGTATCGGTTTTAACTGCGGTAATCAGTCCAAAATCCCTCAAAAAACGTTCGCACAGGTCTAAATCCGGATGTTGATAGGTAACGTAGGCAATATCAGCAATTTTAGTCATAGTCGGTCATCCAGTGGAGTTGTCTAATTCGGCACAAAATAGCCAGACAGATATCGGTCAAAGTGCTGCCATAGCAAGGGGAAAAAGACTATTAAGAAAATCTGAACTTTGTTGTGGTTGATTATTGCACTGTGAGTACACCCACAGTCAAAGGCTAATTTTTCTTGCCCTCAATTGCTATCCCAGACTGGAGTTTGAGTAACTTGGGGGTGGAGAAAAACCTTGGGGAACTTCGGGGTTTTGCGGAAAATTTTTTTGAGAGATGTGGTCAAGGTTGTCTAGAGTACCTCGATAAATTGGACTTATTGAGAAAATATTCACACTAATTGAGAATCAACAAAGGTTTCATCAGGGTTTCAGGCGGTGCAATGCTGAAGTAAATCTATTTTTTGAGGTACCCTCTAGAAAAATCCGCTATCGTTCGAGTAAGCAAGTCAGAGAATATTGGGATCAGTAGCAGCGGCAAGGATTATTTCTGTTTCCACTGCCCAAATACCCCTCTGAAATCAATCTTGTTGCACCTGAATGGCATCAATTGAAAACTCGCGAACTGACAGGTCAAATTTTTCTCGAACGGTTGGATTTAGCGCACGTCCTTAAACAGGGGAGCGAAGCTTGCACTCAAAAAGGAGGATAGGAAACTCACTGTTTTAAGTTTAATCCGTAACCAAATTATTACTTAAATTTCTCAATTATCAGCAAAGTCCTTAATTACTAAACTTGAGATAATGTCTAGAAAAGTTACCTATGGGGATATTCCCAGACAAAGAACCAAATATCTGCTTAATGCTCTGTTAAAGTTTGCTAACTACGAGGTAGATAATTGTGAAAATCTGGCTATTAAATTTAGCTGGATTAATGAGAAAAAATTGAAAATTCAAGCCGAACTTAATGCTTTAGAAATGCTGACTGAAAAATGTGGTCAAAAGCTGGAGTCATGGCAAATTCGTGATGCTTTGACGGAATATCTTAACGAAAAGTTTTTAGGTATTTTGGAAGATCATCGTCTCAATAATCAAGGAAAAATTCGTACTTTTCAAATTACTTTTTGGCAACGGGGTCATGATATTTTAACCAACCTAAGGAGCTTTGATCAAGAGTGGGCAAACAAAAGTAAACATCAATCTCCCGCAATTGCTGCTATTTTCTCCTCTTTAGATGAGGAAAAACAACAGGATTATCAGACCTATATTAAGGATTATGTAAAACGTCCACCTCTGGAGGAAAATTGTCTCAAAGTTCTTCAGCAAGAACAATCGTTGCTAAGAATTCGCGCACCTCATAATAGTGGCAAAACCCGTTTAGTTAATTGGTTAGTCCATCATCTCAAACAAGATAATTATCAACCAGTTATCATTGATTGTGAGGAGGAAAAAGCCACTATTGCCCTTAGTTGTGAAGACTTGCTGCTGTCGATTTGTCGTACCATTACCCAAGAATTAAAGATTAACGAATCTCTTCTCGATAAATTTTGGTCTCGTCCCGGAACTCCTGCCCACAAAACTCGACGATATTTAGAGGAATATGTTCTCCAACCCAGCGCTAATCCTCTGGTTTTTGTCTTTGAAAAATTTGATACAATTTTGGAAACTGAAACAATCGGTAATGAAATTTGTGGTATTCTCAGAAGTTGGCATGAAAGACGTTCCCAACCTTGGCGGAAACTACGCTTAATTATTATTCATTCAACGGAATTTTATAGCAACTACGATTTTTATGCCTCTCCCTTAATTGGTGTAGGTTATGTGGCTAGTTTATCGGATTTTAATGCGGAACAAGTTCTCACTTTCGCTCAAGTTAATGGCATTAATTGGACGTTATCAGATGTTCATAAGGTCATGAACTTAGTGGGAGGTAATCCTTATTTAATTAAGTTAATCTTGGTAAAATTGCAAGAAGGAAATTCTCTAGAAAAGGTTCTAGATGATGCCTTGCAGGGACGAGAGCCATTTCAAAGTCATTTTTTCCTACTGATGAGATATCTGAAAAGTAATGCTAACCTCCAGAATATTTTTAGGCAAATTCTTCAGAAAAAAGCTCTGACTCCGGCTCAAATGAAAGGAGAATCTGTCCAATTTTTGGAACGATTGGGACTGATCCACAAAAGTTATGATAACCTAGAGGTTCGTTGCAATTTGTATCAAGTATATTTTGACGACTTGCTTGATTAGTCTCGTTGAGATTCCAATTGAAACTGAATTGAGTTTTCAAGTTTTGCTTCTAACTTACTCTTAACCCTGACAGTAATTGGTTCTCGATTAGATTCGGATTCATTATCTACAAACCTGAGAGAATTGCCTGAGGTCAAACTGGCCGAAAGATTGAGGTTTTCCAAATGTTCTTGTATCAACTCTAAAGAAATTTTATTCTGGGATTGCAAGGCTCTAATAGCAGCTATAAATGATTGGGCTGCATCATAACTGGTAGCGGTTCGCCAACTAATATCTTCTTTCCATAAAGCTTGAGCATCTCTGACAAAATTTTGGGACTTAATTAGATGGGAAAACCAAGGCACAGCCAAAACTAAATTATCAATAAATTTACCGCTATCAACCAACATTTCATGTTCATACATGGAATGACTCCCTAAAAGAACTAGCTTATTTTTCAGTTCTAGAGTGGTACTGGTATTCAACTGTTCAAGAGTATGGGATAATTCCACTACCACAGAAGCTGATTCCAAACTGGGAAATAAGACAATTCCTCTAACTTGATCTTGGGAAAATGCTTTTAAAACTTCTGCGTCAATATCTAGGGAAGATGATAAATCAATTACTTTAGTGATTTTACCGCCTTTTTTTTGGAAAGCTTGATGAAACTCTTGAGTAAGTTCTTGGCTATCAATCTGGTTAGAATTATTAAAAATAATTACTTTATCTAGATCATGTTTGCTGGCATAATTAGCTAAAGTCTCACCAATTTTTTCATTGGTGATAACGGTTCTAAAAAAGTATTCACTCTCAATTACATCCGAGGAACTTGTCGAAGAAATTAAAGTAATTTTGGCTCTTTCATAGATAGGTAAAGCTGCTAAGGTGGCTTCACTAGAATAATGTCCAATTACTCCAATAACTTTGGGGTCTTTAACGATTTCCTTGGCGACTATCTTAGCAACTTTTTCATCATTATTATCATTGGCAATAACGATATTTAAAAATAAATTATTCGCACTTGTCGGTAATTGGCTATTAAATAAATATTGTGCTTGAGCAATCCCTTTAAGGATTTCTTGGGAAATTTCATTTTTTTTGCCACTGGGAATAACCACCGCCAAAGTCACATAATTATTACTTAAATAAGCGATAACATTATTATAATAAATCAAGTTTTCTGCATCTTCAGGATGAGCGAGATAGGCTTTTTTGAATAACTGTTTAGCTTCCAAATAATTAGCATTTTTAAAAGCCAAAATACCCCGATCTTTATAAAAATTTTCCTGTTTAATAAGTAGCTTTTTTTCGCCTTGGCTAAATAGTTCAGGCTCCTTAGTATAGGGAATTTTATAAAAGTAAGGTAACAGCCATGACTGGTAGAATCCCAACCCAAGTAAACCTGTAACAATGCTAGTAAATATTCCCGCTGCCAACATAAATAAACGAGATTGTTTTTGACGAGTAATGCTCTCAGATGCGGCTAAAAAACGATAATCGATACTATCTAATTCTTTATCTTCTTGCCATTTTTTAGATTCCTCTAACTTTTTACCTGTCAGTAAACAATTTGTATCGGTAAAATTTGAGTCTTCCCACTTAGCAATTTCCAATTGATAAGGACGACTAGCTGCTAATACATTATATAACCATTTTTGATTAAAAATTGCCTGATAAATAGCATTAGCCACTCTAAGATAGCCCTGATTATCGACGATAACTAATCCAGATAGTAATAATTCATCATGTTCTGGTGTGTTACTAGCTTTTACCAATTTACCTTTTAAAAGGTTGGCATAAACCCTTAGTAAATATCCTTGATCAGGATGATAAATCAGTCGCTCTCTTATACTTGATAAAAAAGCAGGTTCATCTTTTTTTTCCCAGTTATCAATAATGTGTTTATAAACAAAATCTCGCATCCAGGCTGATAAGAGAGACCGAGGTATTGTAACTTTAAACTTGGCAATTAAATAACACAATTTTTGAGTTAGAAAAGGTTGACCATTAGTCCAGCTAAAAATTTCTTGTAGAATTTCTTGAGGGGAAACACCCAACCCTTCTAGTCCCTGCATCAAGGGTTGACAGTTATCTTCTAACGACAGTCCATTTAATTCAATTGCTTTACCAATATTGAAAGGAGTTCTTTGACTATCTTGAATTAATTGATTGGGGGTAGCCGTGCCAATTAAAACAAATGAAATACGATTAAAATCTGCATTAATAACTCGCTTTTCATGACAAGACCTAAGGTAAGCAAAAAAGTCATCAGTAGCAAAAGGTAGTTTTCTAACCACATCAATTTCATCAATAAAGATAACAATACTGGTTGAAATTTTTCTTAATAAAATTTCTTTAATAAATTGTCTAAGTAACCCAACATTAGAAACAGATTGACTGGCAATCCAAGATTCTAAATCCGTCATGTTTAGTTTTAATTGTTCGGCAATTTCAATAATTAAGGAATGATACCAGCTAGATTGATCTACTGATGTCCCCAATTCATTTAAGTCTATACGGGAACAGGCTACTCCTTGTACTTCAATTTGAGTTTGGATGCGTACTGTCAAACTCGACTTGCCCATTTTGCGAGAATTGAAAATATAACAATACTGACTGTTCATCAGAGCTTGGTACAGTTCCAGATCAGCCCTTCTATCCACATAGCTTGGATCGGAAGGAGATAAGGTACTAGAAAACTTATAAACATTCTCGGCGGTTGCGTTTTCTTGCATATTTCGGTATTTTATTGACCAGATAACCAAAACTTGGGTAAGTAATACCAGTTTGAACTACACTAACCCCGGTGATAAATCCAGAAAAAACCGCGCTCACTCATAGCCGATTATTGGTAAGCTAGTTCTGCTCTGAATGAAATTGACATATTTTCTTCGGGTAAACTCATCTAAGCTGAATTCTCTCAACTGCGCGAGTCCCCACCCTCAGCAACGGGTTCGGAAGAGACTGAAAAGTCTCCTATCCCCTAATTCCCTACTCTAAAGCGTAGATACGACCATCCATGAGCAGACGGGTGATCCCTTTCGCTTCCAGTTGAGCGTGAGCTTTTTCGATCAGGCGACCGTCGGGAACTTTAATCACTTTTTCCTTGCGCTTGGAGAAACGACGAGCGATGCGATGACTTTCAAAGATGGGGAGAGTGCGCTGCTGGATTTCCTGAGGGGGAACCTTACCCAATTCGGCAAAATCCTTGAGGGGACGGGTGATTAATTCGGCAGCGCGATCGATCACCAAGTAACAGGTTTTGGGAAAAGCCGCCGCCGATAGGGGTAAGATCTGTAATTGGGCTGTTTTAACGATAGTGGGGCCTAAATAGCTCCCCGCTAGTTCCTCTTCCTCCTCATCTTCATCTTCATCCTCCTCATCTTCATCCTCCTCTTCATCCCAATCCTCGTCAAGCTCATCTTCCTCCTCTTCCTCGATAGCTTCGACGAAAAACTCGGTTAAATTAGCGTTTTCTAGGGGTTTATCGCCATTAATTTCTGTCTCTTCCGAATTATCTGCTTCTGGCGGGTAAGAGGTATCCATTAACAGGGTTAATTGTTCCACAGCGGCGATCGGTTGCTGAAAAGCCTGCTCATCCTTAGCTGCGATGTGGGCTGCCGAAAAACCAATCACCTCGATCGCTTCTTCCGATAAATCCGCTGCTGCTCCCTCCTCCTCGAGGCCGCGAGGATTGCGGGCCAAGCGTTTTTTCTGGATTAACTGCTCGTATTCCTCGCTAGAAAAAGAATTTTTGAGAAAACGACTGACCGTAGAGCTACTCACGCCATAACGCTCGGCTAAGGTGGAAGTGGTGGCCTCCGTTTCCCGATAAAGCTTAAGAATTTCTTTTTTCGTGGCATCAGTCAGTTTTCTTGGACTCATATTACTTATATAGTTATTTTTTAAGCGATAGGATCTTGCCGATGGCTAGTCAGGGGAAGCTGTTGTCCTTGAGCGGATGTACTCTTAATCATAAAACGCTCTAGCCAATTAAAACTAAGCAATTCGTTTTCTAGTCCCTGTTCTAGTCTATCCTTGACTTTTGTTTCTCACCACTACTCAAGATTAAAAAATTGACGATGATATCAAGTGCTGCTAGTCAAAAAGCCTTATTAGTTCTGGCTGATGGTACAGTTTACGAGGGTTATTCCTTCGGCTCCAAGGGAACCACCGTCGGCGAAGTTGTCTTTAACACGGGGATGACCGGTTATCAGGAAGTCCTCACCGATCCCAGTTATGCCGGTCAAATCGTCACTTTTACCTATCCGGAATTGGGAAATACGGGGGTTAACCCCGAGGATGAGGAGTCAATTCGTCCCCAGGTGAAAGGTGCGATCGCCAAAAATATCTGCCACCGGCCCAGTAATTGGCGTTCTAGCCAATCCCTACCGGATTATCTGGCCGCTCATCATGTTATTGGCATCTATGGCATCGATACCCGGTCTCTGACCCGCAAAATTCGCTCGGTTGGGGCGATGAATGGGGCAATTTCTACGGAAATACTCGATTATCACGATTTACTGCGGCTGGTGCAGGCGGCCCCCAGTATGGCGGGATTAAATCTAGTTAAGGAAGTAACCACCAAGGAAGTGTACGAATGGACGACTCCCACCCCGTCCGCCTGGGAATTTGCGCCAATTGATAGCGATCAAGAACCGTTAACGGTGGTGGCGATCGATTTTGGCATCAAACGCAATATTCTCCGGCGTTTAGCCAGCTACGGTTGTCGGGTGATCGTGGTTCCCGCTGACACTCCCCCAGAAAAAATCGCCGCCTATAATCCCGATGGTATTTTCTTTTCTAACGGACCGGGAGATCCGGCGGCTGTCACCGAAGGGATTGCCCTAGCCAAGCAACTTTTACAAGGAGAAAAACCCACTTTTGGCATCTGTATGGGTCATCAAATTTTAGGCCTATCCCTGGGAGCAGAAACCTTTAAACTGAAATTTGGCCATCGCGGGTTAAATCAACCCTGTGGACTGCAGCAACAGGTGGAAATTACCAGTCAGAATCACGGTTTTGCCGTGCAGGAGGCCTCTTTAAATCCGCAAGTGGAGATTACCCATCTCAACCTCAACGATCGCACCGTAGCGGGGTTAAAACACAAGTCTCTGCCCTTTTTCTCGGTACAATACCACCCCGAGGCCAGTCCTGGCCCCCACGATGCCGATTATCTGTTTGGCCAATTTGTTGATTTAATGCGGCAAGCAAAAAAGGATCGGTCGTAAATTTTTAGGATATACTAGGGTTTTGATTTTTACGGCTCTCGAGCTAGGAGGGGATTATTCCAGAAGCAATTAACTTGACCGTCAGCTTGCGAGGCACGCGTGAGGTCAGAGATAAGTACCAAATTTTCCGTTTGACGGGTCTTTTAGATGCCTTTTCCGAACCGACTTTTTGTAAGGTGATCGAAGGCTATGTGGAGGAAGGTCCCAAGGATGTGATTATTAGCCTCGCTCAGATTGATTTTATCGATAGCTCCGGTTTAGGAGCTTTGGTAAAATTGGTGAAAAAGGCCAAAACCGAAGGGGGCAGTTTACAAATTGTTACCAATCCCCGAGTAACTCAAACCGTAAAACTGGTGCGATTGGAGAAGTTTTTTTCCCTGCAACCCACCCTAGAAGCGGCGATCGAATATCTAGAAAAAGCGTAAATCGTGGAATCTCCTCTCGAAAAAATTCGCTTACAGGTCAGTGGCCAGGGTTCACCAATCCTAGAGGGTCTTGACCGATTATCGCCCGCTTCTCTGGCCTATCTGGGGGATGCTGTTTATGAATTATATATCCGCAGCTATTATTTACTGCCGCCCCAGCGTCTGGGAGACTATCACGCTCAGGTGGTGGGCAAAGTCAGGGCCGAACAACAGGCTTTAGATTTAGCACAACTGCAGCCCTATCTGACGGACCAAGAAAAAGAAATTCTGCGCCGGGGACGCAATGCGGTCACGGGAAAACGCCGTCGTCTGACAGCCCAAGTCTATCAGCAGGCCAGCAGTTTAGAAACCCTGTTCGGCTATCTTTATCTACAAGACCCCTCAAGATTACATCAACTATTAGAAAAACTAGAATTATAGCCCTCAGGGACGATTCCCGACTTTACTCTTAATCCATGCAACCATGAGCGATCGACCATTTCGTGACAAGTCCGATAATCGTAATTCTCGCCGGCCCTCGCGGCCAAAAACCGGGCCAATTCTGGCTAAATCCCCAGCAGTAACTCCAGAAAACCAAGAAGCTGATGATCTGCTCTACGGTCGCCGGGTGGTTTTAACAGCCATGGAAGAGGAGCGCCAACTGAATCGGATTTGGGTGGTCAATCGACTTCGTTACGATCCCCGTTATCATACCCTTTTGGAAAAGGCCAAAGCCAACGGCACGGTAATTGATGAGGTGGACGATCTGCGTCTCGATCAGATTACCAGTAAGGCCAATCATCAGGGGATCGCCGCCCAGATGTCTCCCTATGATTATATCGAATTAGCCGATCTGATCGAGAAAGCTAAGGGCAAAAGTCGCCACCCCGTCATCGTCATCGCTGAAGGTATTACGGATCCCCATAACCTTGGGGCAATTATTCGCACCGCCGAAGCCATGGGTTGTCAGGGGGTAGTTATTCCCCAACGTCGCGCCGCTGGGGTGACATCGACGGTGATGAAAGTGGCGGCGGGGGCCTTGGAATATTTACCTGTGGCCAGGGTGGTCAATCTCAATCGTGCTTTAGAAGAATTAAAAGCGGCGGGTTTTTGGCTCTACGGCACGGCGGCAAAAACCAGTAAATCCTTACACACAATCAATTTAACGGGCGCGATAGGATTGGTGCTAGGTTCGGAGGGAGAGGGTTTGAGTCTGTTGACCCAAAAGTCCTGCGATGAGTTGGTATCTATCCCCTTGGCAGGCAAAACCCCCAGTCTCAATGCTTCGGTGGCGGCGGCTATGGCTCTTTACGAGGTTTACCGGCAACGCTGGCAAAATTCCCCCGACTGAAAATCTGTATTTTTCGACACTGCCAATAGCCAAAAGGAGAAAGTATAAATAAAATAGGAAGGAAGTTTGCGAAATGTAAACAAACGTAACAAAACCACCAGAGTAGATTTAGATGGGGAACGAAATGAAAGAATTTTTGATTAGCTTACTCGAAAGGTTCGGATTAGCCTACTGGGTCGAGATTAAAACCGACTATCCCAGATGTACTTATTATTTCGGTCCTTTTCTCGCTAAAGACGAGGCTGAGGTCGCTCAAGCCGGTTACGAAGAAGATTTGAAAACGGAAGGAGCGCAGGGGATTAAATTGCATATAAAACGTTGTAAACCGAAAGATTTAACTATTTTTGAGGAAAAAGAAGAAAGCAAGCTCCTGAATACCCTAAAGGTCTTACGCAGTCAAGTTTCTTAACAATTTTCAGGGATCAGTAATCAGTAATCAGTAATCAGTAATCAGTAAACAGTGAAAAGACAGCATAAGGCTGCTACTTAGGGTCTGCTGAATAAATCTAAAAACCTTGTTGGATAAGACTTTTGGACTTTTTTCCCCTCAAAAAGTGCCAGCCATTGCGGGGATCGGGGGGAAAATTCAGGTACTTTTTCCCTGAAAATTAGGTAGTTGACCAGCTGAAAATCGATAAAACCCCACACCCCACACCCCACACCCCACACCCTGCCCCCAAGAAAAACTTTTTGCCGCAAACCCTAAATATCAATGGGAGCGATTTAAAAAACAGCTATATTCTGCTTCTGTCAGTCTTCCCGCTTCGTAGAGAGTATCGGTAATTTCTGCTAGGGTTAAAACCGAATAAGGTTGATAACCATGGCTACGAAGTTTATCTTTAACGGGGCCACCATGGTCGATAAAAACCACGATATCATTAACTAATAATCCCGCCGATTTAATTTTTTCTGCCCCTTCGATCGCACTTTTGCCAGAAATTAAAATATCGTCCACCACTACCACAGTTTCCCCCACTTGAAAATTACCTTCAATTACTCTTCTTGTGCCGTGAGCTTTTACTTCTTTGCGGGGGAAAATCATCGGATGATTTAATAATAAAGATAAACCCGTAGCTGTAGGTAAAGAGCCGTAGGGAATACCAGCAATGCGGTCAAATGTCAAGGTTTTTAATATTTCTCCATAGGCTTCAATTACCTGCTGAAAAATATTAGGATTAGAGATAATTTTTCTGAGATCAATATAATAGGAAAAAGTTTCTCCCGATGCTTGTACATAATCGCCAAACATCAAGCAACCAATATCAAATAATTGTAGAATTAAATCCTGATGAGGATGTTGTTTTAAAAGACAAACGTTAGCAGTCCAAGTCTCATCTCCGCTTGATTCTTGCTGGTGATTTTGTTGAATTTTGTTGACTTCCTCGCGTAAATCCTTGACTTTTGCCCCCAAATCGGGTTGAGATAAAAAGTCTTGGGGTATAGGAATTAATAAACCCTCGCCATGACTATTTAAACCCACAGTAATTAACTCGGAGAATTTACTTTTGTCTTCCCAAATACTGCGTAATAAAATCAATCTTTCGGGGGCAAAATTGCGAATCTTTTTCAATATCTCCGGTTGAGTGGTTCCCACTTCTAAAAATACTTGTTCGGGAGTTCCCCAAGTGCAAGCTTCTTTGACAACTTGCAGATAAAAAGGATTGTCGCGACTGGGGAATTCTTGCAGATTAATCGCGCCTTGATTGGAAGTATGACAAAGGATAAAAGCGCCATGCTCGGGGTAAACTAAAAAAGGAGCAACGTGATCCTGTCCGGAGTAGGGATTGAGAGTAACCGCGTCCACCTGCCAAGTTTTAAAGATAGTCTCAGCTAAAATACTGCTAGTATTAATATCGCCGTGTTTAGCATCCAAAATGACCGGGATATGAGGGGGAATTGCCGTTAAAATTCGCTGTAATAATTCTAACCCAGCCGCTCCCAAAGCTTGATAAAAGCCTAAAGTTGGTTTGTAGGCACAGACAAAAGGGGCAGTTTCATCGATAATAAACTTGAGCCACTGTTCTAAATTAACGATTAATTCTCCCGGGGTGGGGGGCATCATTTCGGGGTTAGCATCTAAACCGAGGACAAGTAGAGTCTGGTTTTGACTAATGGCGTGGTTTAACTTTTGAAAAAAATTCATCGGTTCCTAATCTCAGAATTCTGGATTAGTTTCCAATTTTACACTATTTGGTCGAAAAATAGGCTGTAAAATTGTCTCGTGCAGACTTTTTCTGGTGTCAGCGTCAAGGAATTTCTTTTGTAGTGGTTGCCATTCTTGCCATTTTTGGTGACGGATATTTTGGAAAATTTCGAGTAAGGTGGGCATTTCCTTGGCGAGACAATTGGGGAAAATTTGGCTAAGAAAATCCGAGAGAACACAACAATCCTGCATTTCTCCGAGAATACCTTGAAGGTTTTTAATATCTTCTAGGTACTCTTGATATTTGTCGCCATAAAACTGAGTAAATAACTCCATATTATAGCGAGAACGCTTGGCTTCTTTACGGAGATCGTGCAGTAATAATCCTTCCTTTTCCAATAAGTCATCAATTTCTTGACTAGAAAACTCTCTTACTTTTTGATCTTCCTCTAAATTTACCCCAACTAACCAACCTTCATGGAGTAAAAAGCGACTCGCTTGCGGTAATAATAAGTCTGGTAAAACCGTGGCAATATCTAATTTTCCTATCGGTTGATAGGTGGGATTATCCAACCAACTGGCAAAATCTGCCTTAAAATTGAGAAATTTGTCGGACTTTAACAGCTTTTCTACCTTAGCAAAAGCCTTCTTTCTTCGGCTTTCGAGAACTTGTAAAACTTTCTTCAGTAATTCCTGTTCTTTCGGTGGTAAAATTGGCTGATAATGACCGACAAAAGCCTCTTTTAACACATCTAAATCACGCAATTCTCCTAAAATTATGCCCAGATTACCCACCCGTTTTTGATCGGCATATTTCGGCATGGTTAAAGCGGGGGCAAAACCGGTTAAGGTACTGCGAAGACGACGCATTCCCACACGAATTTGATGTAATTCTTCCGTATCCTGATCGAGTAAAACTCCAGCTTCATGTTTAAGAACTTTATGAAAATGTTTATCAATACCGATATAGGCCCAATCGGCCACAGTTTTAGCCCGAGGATTAAATTTGTTAGTCATTTGTCTTTAGGGAGGAAATAATGTCAAGATGATGATAGAATCTTTAAATAAAGACTGGAACTAATAGGTCCCATTTATTCTACACAATAGGATGAAGCAGCAGCTTTAAGAGAAGTTTATGGATAGTTTTTGGCTAGATTATGCGGGGGAAATCGCTTTTCGCACTGGAGAGCATCTTTTCTTGACGGGAATAGCCATGGCTATGGGTAGCTTAATCGGGATTCCTCTAGGTATTTTGATTAGTCGTCAAGCTATTCTCGCTCAACCAATTATAGCGATCGTTAACACCCTACAGACTATCCCCAGTTTAGCCCTATTTGGTTTTTTAATTTCCGTGCCTTTTTTGGGAGGAATCGGCAAAATTCCCGCTATTGTTGCCCTAACTCTCTATACCTTACTGCCAATTGTTTTAAATACCTATCTGGGCATCAAAAAAGTTGATCCCGAATTAAAATTAGCCGGGTTATCCCTAGGCATGACCGACGGTCAAATCCTGCGCTATATCGAATTACCCCTAGCCAGGGCGACAATTTTGGCAGGAGTGAGAATTGCCACGGTGATTGCTATCGGTGTGGCTACGATCGCAGCTGCCATCGGTGGCGGTGGTTTGGGAGTGTTTATTTTTCGCGGTATTGCCACGGTCAACAATCAGTTAATTTTGGCGGGGGCAATTCCTGCCGCTTTTTTAGCCCTTGTTGCCGATTGGAGTCTCGGTCGGCTAGAAAAGACCTTTTCCCCTTCGCAACGTCCGAAAAAGCCCTCTAAATGGCAATGGGGCTTAGGTTTAATCGGGTTGGCCTTGCTATCTTTCCTCTTGACTCAAATTTTCCATTCATCCCCCGGCACCGTGGTGATCGGTTCCAAAAATTTTACCGAACAGGTGATTTTAGGGGAAATTTTGGCACAGGAAATCGAAAAAGAGACGAATTTACGGGTTGAACGTCAATTTAATCTCGGTGGTACTCTGATCTGTCATGAAGCGGTGAAAGCGGGTAAAATCGATGGTTATGTGGAGTATTCTGGCACGGCTTTCACGGGAATTTTGCGAGAAAAACCCCTGAACGATGCCCGATTAGTCTCTCAAAAGCTGCAAGAGATTTATCCGGAAAAATTTAATCTAGAAGTGTTTCCCAGTCTAGGATTTGAGAATACTTTCGCCATTGTTATCCGGGGAGAAACCGCCAGTCAATACAATCTTAAAACTCTCTCGCAAGCGGCGAAATATACCCCCAATTGGCAAGCGGGTTTTGGTTATGAATTCTTGGAAAGGGAAGACGGTTATAAGGGATTAGCCAAGACCTATGGTCTAACTTTTGCCGGACCCCCGAAAGTGATGGATTTAGGGTTAATGTACCGCGCTTTAGCCGAAAAACAAGTGGATTTAGTGGCGGGAAATTCCACCGATGGCTTAATTCCCGTGCTAGATTTAGTCATCCTAGAAGATGATCAACGCTATTTTCCTCCCTACGAAGCGGTACCGATTTTTAACCTGGATAGTTTGCAAAAATATCCCCAATTGCGACAGGTTTTAGCCAAACTCACCGGCAAAATTACCTCCACAGCCATGCAGAAATTAAACTATCAGGTGGATGGACGCGATCGCAAAGTGGAGGAAGTGGTTAAAGAATTTCTAGTCTCCCTCTCTTAACCATTTAGTCATTCCCCCGGGTTGGTCGATTAAAGTAATGCCTTGGGCTTTTAATTCTGCGCGAATGCGATCGCTTTCGGCGTAATTTTTCGCTTTTTTCGCCTCTGTCCGTTGTTGGATCAGATTTTCGATATCCGCTGCACTAATTCCCTCAGAAACAGGGGTTTCTCCCTGGTCGGCGGCAATTTCTAAGCCCAAAACCCTAGACAATTTCACCAAAGTATGCCATTTTACCGCTAATTGGGCCAGATTGCTGTCTGTCTTACCCGCATGGGTTAAATTATTACCCTCCTTGCGTAATTCCTTAGCGATTTCAAATAACACCGCTAAACCACCGGCAAAGTTAAAATCGTGATTTACCGCCTCTTGAAAGCGATTTTCTAGCTCTTGGTCAGTAATTCCGGGATTATCTGGCGGAAGATGCTTATAACCAAAGGATAAACCCTCTTGTAAAGTATGCCAGCCATTAGTGGCCGCCTGCAATCCCTCATCGGAAAAATCAATCGGTTTGCGGTATTGGGCGCCTAAAATTAATAATCTCACGGCTAAGGGGTCATATTTTGCCAATAACTCGCGAATAGTGATGAAATTACCGAGGGATTTTGACATTTTTTCCCCTGCCACCTTAACCATGCCATTATGTAACCAATAGTGGGCCAGAGGTTTACCCGTAGCCGCTTCACTTTGGGCGATTTCGTTTTCGTGGTGGGGAAAAATTAGATCACTTCCCCCCACATGAATGTCGATAGTTTCTCCCAATTGTTCTTTGACCATGGCCGAACATTCAATATGCCACCCCGGACGACCTTGGCCCCAGGGAGAATCCCAACTAGGTTCCCCCGGTTTTGCCCCCTTCCAGAGGGCAAAATCAAAGGGGTCTTGTTTTTTAATTGCTTCCGGGTCGTCGGTTTCTACCCGGCCGCTGGCCCCGGCTTGCAAATCATCCAGTTTTCGCCCTGATAGTTTGCCATAATCAGAAAAACGACGGACGGAATAGTACACATCGCCATCGCTGGGGTAAGCATAGCCTTTTTGTTCTAATTCATAGACTAGGCGCTTGATGCCGTCGAGGGTATGAGTGGCCCGGGGATAAGCGTCCGCCGGTCTGACTCCTAATTTTTCCATATCCTCAAAGTAGGCCTGGATAAATTTCTCGGCTACGGCTGCCATGGTGGTATGTTCATTTTTAGCCCGATTGAGAATTTTATCGTCAATATCGGTGAAATTCTGAATATAGCGCACTTTATAGCCGAGATACTCTAAATAACGCCGCACCACATCCCAAACCACACAGGTACGCGCATGACCCAAATGGCAATAATCATAGACGGTAATGCCGCAGCAATACATGGAGACAATGCCGGGGATGAGGGGAGTAAAGGGTTCTTCGCGACGACTGAGGGTGTTGTAGAGGATTAAGGTCATGGATGGGGAAATTTTTTTCTGGGGAAAAAGGCTAGTCCAATTTTATAGCAGTTATCAGTGATCAGTTATCAGTTATCAGTTATCAGTTATCAGTGACCGCTAACCACTTTCCCTGATTTCTCTACTATATTTTGTTTTTCTTGTCAAGGGGTTTTTCGGGTTTTAGTAAAAATCTGACGGTAAGATTTGAGGAGATAGGACTGTTTTGATGACAACTATTATTGATAGAATCGATAGAATAACGATAGGGGAAGCTTGCTTGTTTGCCTCAACCGACAATTTTTAATTGTTAATAAACTTTGACCAGACCCTAACTATGAATGAACCACCTAATAGCGCTGGCGATGAAATCCAATTACCCCGGGGAGAAAGAGTTGACCAGCTAAGAAATCTCATCGAAACCCTACGCATTGCCGATGAAGTGGCCAATCGCGGTTATTTGATTACCAGCGCCGAAGTGGCCGATTTAATGGATATTAATCCAGGGGCCGTTACCAGTCGCGGCGACCATTGGCCTTGGCGAAATTGGGTAATCTCCCGGGTCAGACGGGAGGGAAACCAAATTCTTTGGCAGTTGGAAAAAGTCGATTAGGATTAATTGCAACCATCAGTTAATTTCTCTCTTAACTTTTGTAAATTAGTAATTATCTCGTCATTTTCCCCCAGCAGATGACGCGCGAAACGTCGGGCCAGGGGCGGAGCCGATACAAGTGTACTGGTAAAGCCAGAAAATACCTGCAATCCCACTTTATCGGCGATCGCTCCCACTAGAGGCCGTCCCGAGGGGGCAAAGGCCACTAGGCAATGATGACAGCTTCCGGGGAGAGAGGCTAAAGAGGGCAGCAATGTCCCCACGGCGGTGCGTATTGCTTTTTCCCCCGCCAGAGGGTTTAAAATCGCGCTTGGATCGGTGATAATGGCGCTAATTTGCCCTAGATAAAGGCTTTGATCCCGGAATTGTACCGCCCCCGTTTCTAAAACACTGGCAATTATTTCTGGGGTTTCTCTCTGCCAAATGCCCTGATTTTCTAGTTGGGTGATTTTTTGCTCTAATACCAATCTGGCAGGAATTGCCGGCATAACTAGGGTGTTTAATTTGATTTCGCTGGGGGGAATTTTGATCACCTGGGCATGGGTAAAATAGACGGGAGCAGTAATACCAGATTTTTGCAGTAAAGACCGAGTTAATCCCCCCGCACAGACGATAGTTTCCCCAGCATAATAATTATCTTTAGGGGTTTTTACGCCGGTCATCCTCGATGCAGTTTCAATTAATTCGATGACAGCTTCCCGAATAATCGTGCCTCCCAGACGTAGAAAAGCTTGTTGATAGGCAAGATTAGTTTTTTCGGCGTTAATGTGACCGTGGGGTAGTCGTAAAACTCCGGAGATAGCTGCGGGATTTAATAAAGGTTCTAAAGCGATCGCTGCTTGCGGATCTAGAATTTCGGGGGTAATAGCAAAGATAGCAAATTTTTCGGCCACAGCGACTGGATCATCTTCGGGGTTCACGGTGAGAATTAGCTCTAGGTCTCGGTATTCATTATCTATGCCCAGTTCTTGGGATAAATTGCGCTGAATTTCTCGACCTTCTTGATATAATTTTCTCTGGATTTCTGTGGTAGCCGACCAATAGGCTAAACCCCCGTAACTGTAGAAAGTGGCGTTGAGGGGATGGGTTTCTTTTTCTAATAAGAGGACTCGACTGCCTAGATTAGCTAGTTCATAACTTAAGGCAGAACCGGTGATACCACCACCGATAATTATATAATCATAAGTTGTGGTCATAATTGGGCTAATTTTTACTAAATTAATCTATCCTATCATTATACTTGCTCGGTTCCTTGGTTCTGATTTTGTCGATAATTGCTATAATTACAGAAAAAGTTCAAAGCGGGATAGGATAACTATGCAACAGCTAGAAACTAGGGGGATAACTGAACGATGGATTAAAGGTAGTTGGGAAGAATACTTAGAAGCAATTAAAAACTTACCAGAAAATCAAGGGAAAAGTTATTATTACAATGGCTATTATCGATTAGAAATGACTCCTATTGGATTTGAACACGCTAGAGATCATCATGTTGTCTTTTTGGGGGTGAGTCTCTACGCTATCCTCAAAGAAATTCCTTTTCAAGGACTCCCCACTTGTTCTTATCGTAAAAAAGGAATTAGAGAAGTGCAGCCAGATATATCTTACTATCTAGGAGAAAAAGCGAATCTGATACCAAATGGGACTTCGATTATTGATTTAAATCAGTATCCCCCACCAGATTTAGTCATTGAAATCTCAAAATCTACCCTTAATGATGATCTAGGCAATAAACGCTTACTCTATGAAGAATTAGGGGTTAGTGAATACTGGAGTGTTAAGGTAGATGATCCCCAAATATTTGCTTTTGAAATAATTGATCGAGGTAGCAAAAGAATTGATATATCAAAGGTTTTACCTAATTTAAGACTTGCGGTTTTAGAGTCAGCTTTACAACAGGCACGCACCAGAGATCAAAGTCAGGTGGGACGTTGGTTAATCACTCAATTTCAAGGTTAACTACATAAAATCGAGGCTAATATTATGCAACAGCTAGAAACTACTATCTCAACAGATTTATGGATTAAAGCTAGTTGGGAAGAATACTTAGAAGCAATTAAAAACTTCCCAGAAAATCAAGGAAAAAGTTATTATTACAATGGCTATTATCGATTAGAAATGACTCCTATTGGTAACGATCATGCCAGCGATCATGCTATTTTGATCTTTGCTGTTAGTCTCTATGCTACCCTAAAAAATCTGGCCTTTAATGCCAAAGATAATTGCAGTTTTCGCAGGTCTGGTTATCGAGAAGTTCAACCGGATATATCTTATTATTTTGCAGAGAAAGCTAATCTGATTCCCTACGGTACTTCGATTATTGATTTAAATCAGTATCCCCCACCGGATTTAGTCATTGAAATCTCAAAATCTACCCTCAATGATGACTTAGGTAATAAACGCTTACTCTACGAAGAATTAGGGGTTAGTGAATACTGGAGTGTTCAGGTAGATGATCCTCAAATATTCGCCTTTGAAATAATCGATCGAGGTAGTAAAAGAATTGATATATCAAAGGTTTTACCTAATTTAAAACTTGCGGTTTTAGAGTCAGCTTTACAACAGGCACGCACCAGAGATCAAAGTCAGGTGGGACGTTGGTTAATCAGTCAATTTCAAGGTTAAATCCTACTGTTTTTTAGCAGCCGCTTTCTCCAATAAAGACTCGGCAAAAGCGATGGCATCTGCTGCCGAATTTCCTCCCGTTAATTGTGCCAATTCTTCCCTTCTCGTCTGACGATTATCGAGAGAAGTAACCCGGACAACCGTGCGAATTTCCGAGAGATTAGTGGGATTATCTTCGGCAATCATTTGTTTATAAACTCGAAAATGGTGATCAGCTAAAGCAGCCACTAAGGGTTGATGAGTAACGCATAAAACTTGATATTTTTGACCTAATTGATCTAATTTATCGGCAATTGCCTGGGCAACTTTTCCCGATACTCCCGCATCGATTTCGTCAAAAATTAGGGTGGCTGCTGCCGATTGGGATTGGGAAAAACAGGACTTTAAAGCTAGGAGAAAACGACTCATTTCTCCTCCGGAAGCGGTACTGGATAAAGGTTGGATTTTTTCCCCCGGATTGGGACTAAAATAAAATACCACCTGATCGACTCCCAGACTGCTAGGATTACCCGGGTCAATCCGACAGACAAAAATCACCTTTTCCATGGCTAAAGGTTTTAATTCCTGTACCAATTGTTTTTCTAGTTGACTAGCGGTTTCTTGTCGCAAAAAGGTTAACTGGGTGCTAGTTTCTCGATAGATGTTTTCCTGTTGCTGACAAATTTTTTCTAATTCCTCAATCGATTGTCCTTCTCCCGTCAACTCCGCTAATTCCTGTTGTAATTTCTGATAATAATCGAGTGCTTCGGCTAAACTTGGGCCATACTTGCGACAAATGCGCTTAAGTTGGATAATTCTCTCTTCTATCTCGTTCAATCTCTCGGGATCTGCCTCTAGACTATCCCCATAAACGTTGATTTCCTGTCCCGCTTCCACCACCTGATTTAATGCCGAGCGCACCATCTCTAAAATTGGCTCTAGACTTGTATCATAAACCATCATATTTGTCAAGATATTTTCAGCTTTTCCTAACAAATCAGCGACGGCCGGTTGATCGCGATCGTTTTGGTAGAGTAGTTGATAGACTTGATAGCTGCAATTTTGCAAATCGACACCGTGGGAGAGTCGGTTTCTTTCCTGTTCTAACTGTTCCAACTCGTCAGCGTCAGTTAAATTAGCTGATTCTAGTTCTTTTAGTTGATATTCTAATAAATCTAATCTTTGTAGGCGATTTTGTTCCGATTGCAACCTATTATTTAAAATATTCTTGCTTTCTTGCCAGTAAAGGTAGGCTGTAGCTACCTTTTCCCGCTGCTGCAGCAGCGATTCACCCCCGTAGAGATCTAATAATTCCCTCTGTCGATTAGCGTCCATTAACTGAACTGTTTGACCTTGGGCGGTGATTTCTACCAAAAAATCTCTTATTTGCGCCATTTGTTGGCGATTAGCGACGACTCCGTTAATCCGAGAACGAGAACGCAAGGAATTATTAGTAATCACTAATTCCCGGCTGATGGTCAGACTATTATCCTCTAATGGGTCAATTTCCTGACTTTCTAGCCAAGCCATTAATTCTGGGGTGAGAGAAAAAGTCGCTTCTAGGGTTGATTGTTGGCTTCCCTGACGGATGACGCGATGATTGACTTTACCACCGAGAACAATATCGATCGCATCTAATATAATTGATTTTCCTGCCCCCGTCTCACCGGTCAGTACATTTAATCCGTTCCCGAAAGTTAATTCTAAGCGATCGATGAGGGTAAAATTTTCAATTTGTAGGCAGGATAACATATATCAGTAATCAGTAATCAGTTGCTAAGTAGGTAGGCGTTAAAAATTATCAGACACCCCCCTTATTAAGGGGGGATCCCCCCGCCTATCGGCACCCCCCTTATTAAGGGGGGATCCCCCCGCCTATCGGCACCCCCCTTATTAAGGGGGGCAGGGGGGATCCCCCCGCCTATCGGCACCCCCCTTATTAAGGGGGGCAGGGGGGATCGAACCTAAAATCCATTTTTAATTTAATTATAACCAGTTACTTATTCTTATTATCTTTCACCATTCCCTAATTTTCCCCGAAACGGTAGCCTTTACCATAGACAGTATTAATTAGAGGCGTTTCTCCAGGCGCTTCGATTTTACGACGCAGCAAACGCATCAGGGCAGGAACTACATTACTATTAGGTTGCTCTCCTTCTGACCAGAGATGCTGATAAATTTGTTCATGGGTGAGAAGTTGACCCGGATGGGTCATAAATAAAGTCAACAATTGTACTTCTTTTGCTGATAAACTAATCGTGCGACCGTGACGATAGGCCACTTGATTTTCGCTATCGAGTTCTAAATCAGCAGATTTTAATTTACTGCTATTACTAGCTTCAAAATTGGGAGAACGACGCAATAAAGCGCGGACTCTCGCTAATAATTCTCGCAGTTGAAAGGGTTTGACTAAATAATCATCAGCACCGGCATCTAATCCCGCCACTCGATCATCTATGGTATCCTTAGCGGTTAGAAACAAAACGGGAGTGGTGTCCCCTTGATTGCGTAAATATTGACAGATTTGTAATCCGGATTGCTGGGGTAACATCCAATCGAGAATTAAGAGGTCATAATTATTCTCTTGTGCCAATTCTAAACCCGTCCGACCATTATCAGCAATATCAACTTCATAGCCTTCTTGAGCAAGAATTTGTTCTAAGGGTTCGGTTAATTCTTTTTCATCATCAACGATAAGTATTTTCATAAAAGTAAAAAAGATGGTGTTGGGTTTTGGGGTTTTGGGGTTTTGGGGTTTTTTAGTTGAATCTCCCCTATCTCCCCATATCCCCATTTCTCCCAATTATCGATCTTTGGGGAATAAATTGCGCCATTCGAGAGGGATATAACTTTCAAGAAATCTAGCCATGGTTTGGTAATGACGCTGATACAAAACTCCCATATAGATAATACCAAGTCCTAGGACGGTTAGGGCAAAGGGAAAGAAAATTGAATCGGCAAAGAGACGATAGGAGAGATAGGAAAGATAGGCAAATACTCCGATACCTCCAAAAACCACAAATAATCTTCTTTTTAGCAGGACGGATAATAACATCAATCCCAAGTTAATTAGACAGTACAAAAATCGTTGCGCTTCATTATCATCGATGAGGAGAGATAGACTAAACCAAAACATAATCAATCCGAATAGGTACAGCCAAAAAGCAAAATCACCCCGACTACGGCGCTGACGTACATCAATTAAATAGGCAGTTATTAAACAGGCAATTCCAAACCAAAAGGATACCCACAGTCGCAGTCTCCATGTATATTCGTTCTCCCCAAATAGTAAAGGAGTTAAGTCCATTGACATATACCACAGACTAAAAGCAATGGGTGCAGTTAAAAAAGGAAATTTAACAAATCGCAAAGTTATTAATCCCGCGATAATCGTGCCTAATTCCATTAAAAACCAACTGCCTTTAATCCATGTATGGAAATCTCGATAGATGCCAGGATATCCGGCTTGCCAGTATCCTGTCCAGCGTTGTAAACCATAGATTGCTAAGGGAGTCATTGCCACTGCCATGGTAAATAAAAGGCCACCTGGTATTTTAAGATTTTGCTGAAAATAGAGATTTTTTCCAGTCAAAATAAAACAAACTGCATAAAACAGGGCGATAAAAAATAGTCCTGCACCACCGAAACTCTCCCAAGCTTCGTTCATAAACCACCCCAGGGCAGAGATAACAATTAATGCCCCAAAATAATAGGCCACATTAGCAAAATTAAAGCGAGGGCGATTAACTTCATCTTCCTGGGGATAACGGGACAAAAAAGCCGTCCATAAATTTTCAGCTTGGCTGGCAGTAATTAGGTTTTGTTGTACCGCCCAATCAAAATCTTCTCTTTCTAGTCTCATAACATTCTCTAGTCCTTAAGCTAAGATGTATTTTAACCGCTTATCCTAAGGATAAGGGAATAGGGCATAGGCGCAGATGTTAAATCCTGTAGTAAAACTTAACATTTACCGATTGCAACATCCGAAATCTGCAAAATAGAGTATAATTCAATCTATATTAACTATTATCGAAGCCATCATGATAACTAAATCAGAACTCTATGAACAAGATTTTCAATTATGGCTAATAACAACAATAGGTCAGTTAGAACAAGGAGATTTTCAGGCATTAGATGTATCTCATTTGGTTGAGGAGTTAAAAGAATTGGGTAAATCAGATAAAAATGCCTTGGAAGGAAATTTAATGATTTTGCTGGCTCATTTACTGAAATTAAAAGTACAATCCTCCGCCCCTGAAAGCATGAAATCTAGCTGGTATAGCTCCATTGTCGAACACAGGGAACGAGTTATCGCCTTACTAGAAAACACCCCTTCTTTGAAATCTCATGTAGCAATCGCCATCGATAAAACCTATCCTAAAGGTCGCAAAATTGCCATCAAGGAAAGTAAATTGGCTGACTTGGGAATTGCGATTCCTCCAGAGGAAGCATATCCCTTAGACTGCCCTTTTTCCTTAGAACAGATTCTTGACGAAGATTTCTATGGCTGATAATTCATATTTAATCCATCGGCTAAGACACTTTCAAAATGCTTCTAAAAAGTCTTCAAATCTCAAAAACTGGGAAGCTATACAAGTCACATCTGTCTCCCGATACTAAGCGATTCGACTGACTTTAAATAGAGCTTACAAGCTTTTTTGCCCAACCCTAGTTAATCAGCCTTTAAGAATAAGTAAAAATTATAAATTTAAGGTAAATAATTAAAATATTTAAATATTTGGGGCGATTAGTCAAGTGTAACAAGCAAGTTACAACATTTTGATTTTCCCAGAATTTGCCAAAATTTGGCTGTAAATCGGGGTTGCCTACATTTATTAATATGGTATGATCGTGGTATGCTGTGGGCTTAGTTTAAGCATTAAACGTTAAATCAACGGAAACCCAAGGCAATCAGGGGACTATATCGATTCTCTTGCCCAAAAAAAGCCGCCAGTGATGAAATTTTTTTATGTTGCAATTTTTGAAGTTTTGTAAAGGCTATTGACTTAAAGCCAGAATTGTGTGACTCTCCCCGCTCCAAACTCCGGCGCTCATAGACAGTCAACAGCTAATCAAGTTGGGAACTAGGAGGAGAGGTCAACTCCTAGTCCCCTGTTTTTTAGGACATCAATTGCGATTAAGGTACTTCAGTCCAGCGCCTAAGCCTCCTAGTACCAGCAAACTCAGCACAGTTGACGGTTCGGGAACAGATGTCGGTGGCGGTGCCATCGGTCCGGGGGCAGAAAAGTTAGAAATCGTCACACTACCCCGTCCGAAGGTGTTGTCTCTAGTGAAAATACGGAAACCAAAGCTGTCGCCAGCTAGGACGTTAAACGTCGATGTCCCGTTTTGGACAACATCTCCCCCATCATTAGTTACTTGGGTGAAGCTGCCGTTGAGCAGATATCCGAAGGGATCGGAAAAAGGCCCATCACTATCATTAGTCGAATAGTTCCAATTAAACGTCACCGTCCCAGCCGCAGCCGCAGTGGTGGTGTAGTTTGTGGTTCCAGAACTGCCAGAATCATTGTTCCCCCCAGTCAGGCTAATGGACGCGGGAGCGCCGCCGGTATTGACGAACCCGTCGGCATTACTATTGGTAAATGTCCAGTTAATGGGAGCGTAGGGAGTTTGGAAACCGGACACTGTTGCGGCACTAGAGCTAGAAGCAGCGGCTAGGGTGAGGCTAACAGTAGTGACAGTCATTGCGGTCTATGACCGCAATGACTCGAATGATTTTGGCGATTTGGTGGCCATAGCCCTGGAAATAAATTAATGTACCCCTTAAAGTTAAGGTTGATCAAAATATTTTTCAAGAGGATTTTTTATGAAAATATTCAATCCTATCTATATAGATAAGTAAATGGTTGGTTCTCTTATTCTTTGTGTGATCAGTTCAATTTATAGCATTTCTGATTCACAAGAGGTACAGTCTCGATCCTGAACAGCTTAATCAGCAAAGGTTTAACTGTGCCGCACAGATGCGAGAAACGCTATATATAAGTACCTAAGCAAAATTAATTACACATATCTAACCACCTCTTGCCTCCTGCCTTTTGCCTTTTGCCTATCTTCACTAGGAAATTAATTTTGCACGACTACTTAGTAGCGATCGATCTTTGTGTCCTTTGTGCCTCTGTGGTTCTTTCCACTCATTCCCCCGCAAATCTACTCAAATCTGGCGCTGCTGATTTTTTATCTCAGTTTGAAGAGGGGCTGAAAACTGGGGCAATGTGGACATCGATCGAAAGACTAAGCTAAACTGGTAATGACTATGTATTAGGGCGGAGGTCAACGGACGCAACTATGGACAATTTGGAGGTAAAACAAAAACCGATCCGGTGTTTAGAAGATGCGATCGAAAGGTGTCAAACTTTAGGAATGCGGGTTAGTCGTCAGCGTCGCTATATTTTAGAATTGCTGTGGCAAGCGCAGGAACACCTATCAGCGAGAGAAATTTATGATCGTCTCAATCTGCAAGGAAAGAACATCGGTCATACCTCAGTGTACCAAAACCTAGAGGCTCTATCGGGTCAAGGCATTATCGAATCTGTGGAACGCTGGGACGGCAGACTTTACGGCAACATCAGCGATTCCCACAGTCACGTCAACTGTCTAGACAGTCAACAAATCATCGATGTGCATATCCAACTTCCCCCGGAATTAATTAAACAGGTCGAGGCATCGACGGGGGTAAAAATTACCGATTATCGCATCGATTTCTATGGCTATAAACAAAATAAATGAGCCAGATAACTGTATAATTGGCCCTGTGAATAGTATCCGTTGACAGGCTGCAACTCTTGTGATCGATCGCCCTCTCACCTTAATTATCATCGATAATGACCCGATTTTCCGCTTGGGTCTGGTGCAGGCCTTGTCGCGGATAGAAAATATTAGTATCGTCACCGAAGGGGATTTAGAAACAATTTTCGCTTTGACTCTGAATCCCTCCCCCGAAATTATTATTATCGATCCTCTTTTTGATTGGTCTTACTGTGAAATTCTCCACTCTCGCTATCCCGAAAGTAAAATTGTTCTATTAACCTTTCCTCTCGATTCCAGACAGCAACTAATCGCCAGAGAATTAGGCATCGCTGGTTATATTCCCAAAGGCACAAACCTAGAGCAATTTATCACTATTTTAGGGCAAATTTCCCGAGATGAATCCCCGGATGTTGCCCCTTCTGCTCTCACCATTGCTACTCGTCCAAGTTTAGCCCCTAGCCATTGGTTAATCGCTGCCGGAAGAACGGGATTAAATCGCATCGAAAGTGAATTACATTTAATTGATCTCCATCTCAATCAACAGTCTTTATCCGGCTTTGATCGCTTTTATTGGCAGGGGAGAAAACGAGAACTTTTAGCAGCCCTATGGCTAGTGAGAAAACTAATTCCCCTGGAAGGGAGCTATTACAATTCAGCTTCAGTCACACCCCCGGTAATAATTAACAATATCGATCGGGAATTACCAATTTTAAGCCGCGAGCGTCCCCTCTGTGTTTCGGCAGTTTTTGAGTCCACTTTAGCGGTCATTCGCTCCCCTTTAATTAATAGAACCAAGATCAGTTTTGAAATCGATGTTTTACAGGATAATCGGCAACGGGAATTATTGTATTTAGTTCTCGATGAAATTCGCAAAAATGTCGATGAAATGAGATATTTACAGATTAGCAGCGGGGAATTAACCAGTCGTTTAAATCTGATTATTTACGATATCTGGGAGAAAGTTACGCGTAAATTTTTAGAAATTAATGCCTCAATTTCTGACGAAATTAGTAAAGGCAGACTTAACGAAATTATTCTGGAAGAAAGAGAGGCAATTCAAACAGAAATCCTCAATAAAATTCCTTTTACTCTTGACTTATTTTCCTATTTATTGTACGAAAATAGTTTAAATATTGACGGGGTAGAATACCGGGCTAATGCTCCTGAAACTATCGCCAGAGCCGAAATTCTGCTGCAAAATCTCATTCATAATCTTGCCAATGCAGTGACAGTAATTATTCTCAATAACTTCTCGGAATCGGAAAGAATCAAACAAAAACTTTACCGTTCAGAATTTCTCATCGCCAGAAAATTAGCTAAAATCCGCAATGAATTATCTTGGAAATACCGACGGCAACAATATTGGCAAGAACCTAAAGATATCTTTGAAAGTCAATATCAATTATTTCACTATAGCGAGGGACAAATCAAATCTTTAGCCATTTATTCCCCCCGACAGGAAGAATTAAACAGTTTAACAGGCATACCCTGGTTAGTTTCGATCGCCTTAGAATTAAGAGACTCTTTATCTCCTCGTTTACGCGCTTTTTTTCGGGTGGTGGGTAAGGGAGTAGTCTATATCCTTATCCAAGTTATCGGTCGCGGTATTGGTTTAGTAGTTCGCGGGGTTTTACAGGGAGTCGGTAACACTTGGCAGGAAGTCAAAGGTAAAAAGGAATTATGAATTATGAATTATGAATTATGAATTATGACTGATAACTGATAACTGAAGTGACCCTAACTTTTACAATTCCTTATCAAAACTGTATTGATCGCGAATTTGTCCGACAAAAAACTGTCCTTTCGATGGTGCGGACTGAAAATCTTTATATACTGCCAAAGGTAGATCATGATAAAGATAGATACCACCGTGATTAAATTCCACTTTCAGAATTTTTTTTTCCTGATCGTAGTCAAAAGATTTAATCGCTGTACTTTGACTTTTTAATAAGGGGAAAGCAATCACATCGCGAATACTGGCAGAATCGGTTAATAACATGATCAGGCGATCGATGCCAATTCCTAAGCCTCCCGTGGGGGGCATTCCGTATTCTAAAGCGGTTAAAAAGTCCTCATCAACTCCCTGCGCTTCTAAGTCTCCGGCCGCTTTTTTGAGTGCCTGTGCTTCCAGTCTTTGCCGTTGATCGATGGGATCGGTTAACTCAGAAAAACTATTAGCTAATTCCCGTCCAACCACATATAATTCAAATCTTTCTACGAGGTCAGTTTTTGAGCGATGGGGTTTAGCTAAAGGGGAAATTTCCACGGGAAAATCTAGCACAAAAGTGGGCTGTATTAGGGTTTCTTCGACTTTTTGTTCAAAAGCTTCATTTAGGAGCTTACCGATGGTTTTACAGTCCTCTGGAACGCCAATGCCGGCATTTTCTGCGGCAATACGAGCCGACTCGAAATCCTCAAAACTATTCAAGTCAACCCCGGTTATTTCTTGGACTAATTCGTGCATAGTCACTCGTCGCCAAGGAGGAGTTAGGTCAATTTCCCTGTCTTGATAGGTAATTTTCAGCGTACCTAAAACATCTTGTGCGGCATTAACAATAATGTTTTCGGTTAAGTCCATCATGTCATAATAATCGGCATAGGCCTGATATATTTCGATGGAAGTAAACTCAGGGTTATGTTTAGTAGAAACCCCTTCATTGCGAAAAATTCTGCCTAACTCGAAGACTTTTTCAAAACCCCCGACTATCAATCTTTTTAGATGTAATTCGGTGGCAATGCGGAGATATAACTCCATCTCCAGCGTATTATGATAGGTGATAAACGGTCTAGCATCGGCTCCTCCCGCTTCACTTTGTAGCACGGGAGTTTCAATTTCAATAAAACCTTCTTGGTCTAAATATCTGCGAATGGCAGCGGTAATTTGGGCGCGACGGCGAAAAGTTTGTCGCACTTCGGGATTAACAATTAAATCCACATATCTTTGGCGATAACGCTTTTCTACATCGGTTAAACCGTGCCATTTATCCGGGAGAGGTAAGAGGGATTTGGTGAGAATTTCGTACTGGTTTACATAGATAGATAATTCTCCGCGTTCTGTGCGTTTAATCGTCCCTTTTGCCCCTAAAATATCGCCTGTATCGGTTAGTTTAATCACCGTGTTAAAGGCATTCGGCACGGCGGCCATGGTTTCACTAATGCGTTTTTTATCGAGGTATAATTGAATCGTTCCCGTTTCATCTTGCAGGTTAAAAAAGGCTAGTTTACCCATAATTCTTCGGGCAATAATCCGACCAGCAATGGCTACTTCAGCGCTAATTTCTTCTCCCGGTGCTAAGTCAGCGTACTGCTCTTGTAATTGTTGAGCGTGAGCGGTAGATTTCCACTGATAAGCGTAGGGATTTAAGCCAGCTTTTTGCAATCCTGCCACTTTTTCTAAACGAGCGGCCCGGATTTCTTCGAGGGTAGAGGAGGGTTGATTTTCAGGATTTTGTGCTTGAGATGCCATCGTTTTCTAAGAGGAACAATTCTGGGGAATTTTTAGGTGTTGGGGATTTCAGTTATCAGTGATCAGTGATCAGTTATCAGATGTGAGTTATCAGTTTACTGCTCACTGAAAAATTATCGTCCCATTTCTCGCTTTAATTTTTTCAATTCTTCTTCCATTTCCCATTCTTTAAATTTTAGATCGAGATTATCGTAGTTCGAGGGCTGATAGTCCGATTCTTGGGGTTGATCCCAAAAAGTGGTTTCCCAGTCACGCGACTGATTTTTAGGGGCTTTTTCGGCTTTAATTTGCACTTCTTGACGACGTTGTTGGATCTGTTGCAGTAACTCTTGGGATTGAGTCAGACGTTTTTTCACCCCTTCCATCCGTCCCCAAAGTTGATTACCCTGACGAAATAGGGCTGCCTCGCGTTCACTAGCAGCCTTAAGCAAGTCCTGCCGTCCAGCGGCCTTAGCCTTATCAATTCTAGCGTGCCAAGTTTGGATATCTTGGGCAGTGGCCAAAATTTGCTGTTCGAGACGTTGACGCTCATTTTCTAGGGCGGTAATCAGTTTAGCAGTATCGCGCTCCTGTTCGCGCAGTTGTTCTACCAGCGCCTGTAATTCTAATTGGGGATGACTTCTGAGAAATTCTTCCAGTTGGGTTTCAAGAAAGCGACTGACATCATCAAATAGATTGCCCATCTGTGCAGTATCCTAAATTTTCAATTAAAGTCTAGGAGCGATTTTAATCCCCCTCTTTTTAGCATAGGCTAGATCAACCCTAGATTTAAATATATTTGGGAAAAGTAGTACAAAAATGTTATTCGGCCGCAGGTTAGGCAGGGGGAAACCAGTATGATAAAACTAAGTAGCTGGTTATAATTAAATTAAAAATGGATTTTAGGTTCGATCCCCCCTGCCCCCCTTGATAAGGGGGGTGCCGATCCCCCCTTAGTCCCCCCTTAATAAGGGGGGCATCTGATAATTTTTAACTCCTACCTACTTAGAGTGATATTTCCTGAAACCCTCTTAATTGTTTGACTTAAGTGACAACTTCACCAGCTTGGACAGAACGCATCGGTTATCAACGGGATTGGGTGTGGCGCGGTTGGCAAATTCGTTATAGTTTTATGCCGGCAAAAAACCCCCAAGATGTCGATAATCCCCCTTTAATTTTACTGCATGGATTTGGAGCGGCGATCGAACATTGGCGCCATAATATTCCTATTCTCAGCCAAAATCATCGAGTTTACGCGGTAGATTTATTAGGTTTTGGTGGTTCGCGCAAAGTGCAGGTTCCCTATACCGTTAATCTCTGGGTGGAACAAATACACGATTTCTGGCAAACTTTTATCAATAGACCGGTGGTATTAGTGGGAAATTCGATCGGTTCTTTAGTTAGTATGGCCCTAGGGGGTAAATACCCGGAAATGGTAGCCGGATTAGTTATGCTCAGTTTACCCGATGTCAGCCGTCGGCGGGAAATGATCGCCGATTGGTTATTAAATATCGTCACTCCCATCGAAAACTTTTTCACTTCTCCTTGGCTATTAAAACCGATATTTTACTATCTGCGTCGTCCGCAAGTCTTGAAAAAATGGACAGGAATCGCCTACGAAGACAAGAAAGCAGTCAGCGAGGAATTAGTACAAATTATCGCCGCCCCAACCCTAGATGAGGGGGCAGCCGAGGCCTTTATTTCCCTAGCACAAGCTGTCAATCATCCCGAATATTGTCCACCAGCAAAGTTAATTTTACCACGCTTAGAAATCCCGATTTTATTATGTTGGGGCAAGCAAGATCGCATGGTTCCCGTCCAGTTAGCGCAGGGTTTTGTCTCCCTTAATCCTAGGATTAAATATGTAGAATTTGACCGGGCCGGTCATTGTTTACAGGATGAATGTCCTGACCGTTTTAACCCAATTTTATTAGAGTGGCTAGAATCTGTTCCTGTTCTTTGAGAGAATAGGGAGAGTGATTGTTGGTCATAGTCCTATGCAAACCTTGGAATCGACGCTCAACCCCCCTGCAACTGCCTCCGAATTTGACACCACGATTCACCGGCGCAAAACCCGTCCCGTCCGGGTAGGTAGCGTTACCATCGGTGGTGGTCATCCCGTGGTCGTGCAGTCGATGATTAACGAGGATACCCTTGATATAGATGGTTCCGTGGCCGGTATCCGTCGCCTCCATGAAATCGGCTGTGAAATTGTCCGCGTCACCGTGCCGAGTCTGTCCCACGCCACCGCTTTAGCTAAAATTAGGGAAAAACTGCTCGCCACCTATCAACCCGTGCCGTTAGTAGCCGATGTACATCACAACGGCATGAAAATCGCCCTAGAAGTGGCCAAGCACGTCGATAAAGTGCGAATTAACCCCGGTTTGTACGTTTTCGAGAAACCGAAAGCCGACCGCAGCGAGTACAGTCAAGCAGAATTTGATGAAATTGGCGAAAAAATTGCCGAAACCCTGAAACCTTTAGTGATTTCTCTGCGAGATCAAGATAAAGCGATGCGAATCGGCGTTAACCACGGTTCTCTGGCCGAAAGAATGCTCTTTACCTACGGCGACACCCCCGAAGGAATGGTACAGTCGGCTTTAGAATTTATCCGCATCTGCGAATCCCTCGATTTTCGCAATCTGGTGGTTTCCCTGAAAGCTTCCCGCGTGCCGGTGATGGTGGCCGCCTATCGTCTCATGGTTAAGCGCATGGACGAGTTAGGTATGGATTATCCCCTACATTTGGGGGTTACTGAGGCAGGAGATGGGGAATACGGACGAATTAAATCCACTGCCGGGATTGCCACTCTCTTAGCGGACGGTATTGGTGATACGATTCGCGTTTCTCTGACGGAAGCTCCCGAAAAGGAAATTCCCGTCTGTTACAGCATTCTCCAGGCCCTGGGACTGCGGAAAACTATGGTCGAATACGTTGCCTGTCCTTCCTGTGGTCGCACTCTTTTTAATTTAGAAGATGTCCTGCAGCAAGTGCGCGCAGCGACTCAACACCTCACCGGACTCGATATCGCCGTTATGGGTTGTATTGTCAATGGACCGGGAGAAATGGCCGACGCAGACTATGGTTATGTAGGGAAACAGGCCGGTTATATCTCCCTTTATCGCGGTCGCGAGGAAATTAAACGGGTCCCCGAGAGTGAAGGTGTCAGCGAGTTGATTAATTTAATTAAAGCCGATGGCCGTTGGGTAGAACCTTAATTAGGGTTTGCTGAAAAGTTTTTCGGTGGTGGCAGGGTGTGGGGTGTGGGGTGTGGGGTTTTACCCATTTTCAGGGAGTCAATTACCTAATTTTTAGGGAAAAAGTCCCTGAATTTTCCCCCCAATCACTCCAATCGCTGGCACTTTTTGATTTCAAAAAAGCCTAAAGATATTATCCAACAAGGTTTTTAGATTTATTCAGCCAACCCTAATTAGTTTTACCAGTAGGGGTTGACATCGATTCAACCCCCGATCATCGGCGAGGATTTGTTACAATAGAAAGCTTGCTAGAAATTGCCGCCCCAGAGAGTTCATGCTACCTACACGCGATTGTGTTCGTCAAACCCCCGCTTACACTCCGGGAGAACAGCCCCAAACTGCGGGATTTACCAAACTTAACACCAATGAGAATCCCTATCCCCCACCGGCGGAAATTTTTGCCCACCTGCCAGAGCAATTAGAGAAAGTCCGACTCTATCCCGATCCTATCTCCAAAGAGTTACGGCAAACGGCGGCGGAATTATACGGCATAGCAGCCGATCAGATAATCGCGGGTAATGGCTCCGATGATATACTTAATATCGCCCTGCGAACTTTTGTTAACCCTTGCGAAAGCGTCGCTTTTTTAGATTTAACCTATTCCCTTTACGAGACAATTGCCCGGGTACACGGGGCAAATATTATCGAATTTCCCACTAATGATAAATTTGCATTAGCAGGACCGATTATTTGTCCGGAAGCTAAATTAATTTTTCTGGCTTCTCCTAATCCTCCCCTCGGTAAACATCTTGAGCGCGACTATTTAGAAGCAACCTGTGCTAATGCGTCGGGATTGGTATTAATTGATGAAGCTTATGTGGATTTTAGTGATGACAATCATCTCGATTTTCTCTCCCGTTACGATAATGTCATCATTAGTCGCACTATGTCGAAAAGTTATAGTTTAGCGGGGTTAAGAGTCGGTTTCGGTTTTGCTTCCAGGGCAATTATCGAACAGATGGATAAGGTGCGTGATTCCTATAATTTAGATCGCATCGCTCAAACTTTAGCCACAGCAGCTTTAAAACAACATAATTATTTTGAGCAAGTTTGGCAAAAAGTCCGTCAAACCCGCGGCCGTTTAATTACTTCTCTGCGCGAGTTGGGATTCACTGTTTTTGACTCGGAAGCTAATTTTATCCTCGCTTCTCCCCCCCAGATTAGTGCCAGTGAGTTATATAATCAACTCAAAGAGCGTCAGATATTAGTGCGATATTTTAAACATCCTCGCATTCAGAATTATGTACGGATTTCTATCGGCACTGATGGGGAAATTGATCGCCTTTTATCTGCTATTCAAGAGATTATGGGAACAAATTAATCTCTATTTCCGTCAAGGTTTTATTAGCACTTTAAACCCTGATAACTTCTCAAAAAAAAGGCTAGATCGATCGGAACAAAGCAGCGACAAACAAGGGTCTAATGGCCTGTCGTTTCTCCCGATTACTAGCCTTGGCTATCAAGATTATTAGTCCGACAAAAGGATTAAATACTAGCGCACAAATTTTTGAACTTATGCAATTTTATCCCCAAGGAATCACAGTTCAAGAATTGAGTGAGCTCTTAAATCGTCCCGTTTCTATGCTCAATCTTTGTCTAAAATCTTTGGTCGCTTCTAAAAAAGTCGTGGCCAGAAAAAATCATAATCAGTGGGTTTATACTAGACCTATTGTAAAAATCAAAAACTGTTGTTAGGGTTAGGAGTCGGTCGTCAGGAGTCAGGAGATAGGAGAATTAAGAATCAATCATAATCAATTAAATGGTCTCTTTACAGATGTTAGGCAATTTAACCATTATTTTTGCCGTTTTTAAACCCTGAAAAATTAATTATGCAAGAGGCCTACTGTTAATAAAAAAGCGTTTGTCCAGATAAGCATACTTAAGATATAGGAAAAGTGTTGATTATTAACCCTATTGCTGAATAACTATTTTAGGCTGTAGGTAGTATTCATCTTCTCGGACAACTATCTCACCAATGCCGAGAAATTGAGCCTCTAAAGACTCCACGGCAACCAGAGAACCGATTATAACATTTGTATCGGTGAGATTAATTTTTCTGCCGTGAAACCAATCGATAACTCTCTCTGGTGTGAAAGAAATCCAGTCTAGATGTGCCAAGGCAATGCGAGGCGAAATTAAACCCTCAGAATTAGCCATTAAAGCTTCCAGATTAATACTATCGGCTAATTGAAAACCACAGCTTTCCGTGCGAGTTAAACTGGCTAAAGTGCCACCCACAGCTAACACCTTGCCCAAATCTCTGGCCAGGGAACGGATATAAGTCCCCGATCCACAGTGAATATCTAGCTCTATCTGCGGAAATTCCCCCTCTAACCAGCCTAAAACCGTAATTTGGTCAATTTTGACCTGACGAGGCTCCACTGCGATTATTTCCCCTTTGCGAGCCAATTCGTAGAGACGGCGACCATCCTTGTGAATAGCACTATACATCGGCGGAATCTGGGCAATATTGCCAATAAATTCCGCTAAATGAGGCTTAACTGCCTCTAAAGTTAAATCGGCACAGGGACAAGTAGCGATCGCTTTTCCCGTAATATCATCGGTATCGGTGCTGAGTCCTAACTGGATTTTTGCCCGATAAGCCTTATTTTCAGGTAAATAGGGCAGTAATCGGGTAGCAGCCCCGACGGCGATCGGTAAAACTCCCGTAGCCATAGGATCTAAAGTTCCCCCATGGCCGACTCGTTTTGTCTTAAGAATTTTTCGGACTTTGGCCACACAATCATGAGAAGTCCAATCGGGGGGTTTATTGAGATTTAAAAAGCCAAACATTATAAATTATGAATTATGAATTATGAATTATGAAGTGGGGTGGTGGGGTGATGGGGAGAATAGATAAAAGCAATCTCCTCAATTCTGAATACTGAATACTGACGGCTGATATCTAAAAATCTGACGTATTAAGTGGGGAGGCGCAATTATTTATAGGATGGGTTAGCGGTAGCGTAACATGATCGGGCGTTGGGCTTCATGCTGAAAATAGTTAAAACCCTACACCCTACACCCTACACCCCACACCCTGCCCCCACCGAAAACCTTTTTGCCGCAAACCCTACTTATATAATTGCATAACTTCGCTTAAAGGTAAACGGGAACGAACACCGATAGAAAGGTCAGAAAAATGACCAAGATCATAATGATCAACAGCAGCGCGAGCAATCATAGCGGCGTTATCGGTACAGAGTTTAAGCGGCGGAAAATAGACGGTTAAATGATGATTTTTGGCGGCAGTTTCCAGATGATTTCTTAAGGCACTATTAGCCGCCACTCCTCCCCCGATCGCGATAGTTTTTAAGCCATAATCTAAGGCACAATTGATTGTCCTACGGGTTAAACTTCTGGCTACCGTATCTTGAAAACTAGCGGCTATATCAGCTACAGGTAAATTATCTGGCTCGAATTTCTCTACTAAGCGCAAAACAGCAGTTTTTAAACCGCTAAAACTGGAATCGTAGGCATGAAAACCGCCGGTTGGTAAAGATATTTTACCTTCAGGCAAGGGAAAAGCTTGGGGATTACCATCTTTAGCCATGCGATCGATTATCGGACCACCAGGATAACTTAAGTTTAATAATCGTGCCACTTTATCAAAAGCTTCTCCGGCTGCATCATCTCTAGTGGTTCCTAATTGTTGATATTTACCGCAGGCCTGCACATGGATTAAACTGGTATGACCCCCGGAGACTAAAAGAGATAAAAAAGGAGGTTTAAGATTGGGTTCAGCGAGATAGGAAGCATAGATATGACCTTCGAGATGATGAATGCCGATAAAGGGTTTATCGTGGACAATAGCCAGGGTTTTGGCCGCCGTCATTCCCACCATTAAAGCACCTACTAAACCGGGGGCAACTGTGGCGGCTATTCCATCAATTTCTGACCAATTTAACCCCGTTTCTTGCCAAGCTTTTTCTAGACAAAAATTAATGGTTTCTAGGTGTTGTCGCGAGGCCATTTCCGGCACAACACCGCCATAGAGACGATGGAGATCAATTTGAGAAAAAACCACACTACTCAACACCTGGTTATTGTTAACAATAGCCACAGCAGTTTCATCGCAACTGGTTTCGATCGCTAAGATAATTGTCATGATTTAATCAGTAAATCGTCAGACACCCCCCTTATTAAGGGGGGATTAAGGGAGGATCCATCTTTAATTTAATTATAACCACTTACTTAATTTTGCTTAGGTACTTAATTAAAATTATCGTTCAACAATTTCCATAGCCACCACCGCCGGGGGTTTCAATAATAAAAATATCACCAAGGTTCATTTCTACAGTCGCAGTACCGGGCAATTCTTCAATAGTTCCATCGTTTCTTTCCACGGCATTACGTCCTATTTTACCAGCTTTTCCTCCCGCTAGTCCAAAGGGGGGAATCTGGCGATTACCCGATAAAATATTAGCAGTCATGGACTCTTGAAATTTAATTCTTCTAATCACACCATCACCTCCAGAATATTGTCCCCTGCCGCCACTATCGTGGCGAATGCTAAAACTTTCTACTAACACAGGATAGCGCATTTCTAATACTTCCGGATCGGTGAGACGGGAATTAGTCATTTGGGTTTGTACGGCAGCGGTTCCCGCAAAATTTGCCCCCGCACCAGAACCGCCGCAAATAGTCTCATAATATTGATATTCTTGATTGCCAAAAGTGAAATTATTCATCGTCCCTTGGCTGGCTGCTTGAATGCCTAAAGCGCCGTATAAAGCATTAACTATTGCCTGGGAAGTTTCTACATTTCCTGCTACTACGGCCGCTGGATAAACGGGATTAAGAAAACAGCCAGATGGGATAATTAAATGGAGGGGTTTGAAACAGCCAGCATTTAAAGGAATTGCCTCCTCCACAAGGGTACGAAAAACGTATAAAACCGCCGCTCTTGTCACTGCTAGGGGTGCATTAAAATTATTATTTAACTGGTCAGATGTGCCAGTAAAATCGATGGTTGCTTGACAATTTTCAATATCTATGGTAATTCTGACCTTGATGACAGCACCGTTATCTAGATAATAAGTAAATTCGCCATCTTTTAAGACAGATATAGCTTTTCTAACTGCTAATTCGGCATTATCTTGAACGAACTGTTGATAGGCTTTAACCATAGCTAATCCGTAGCGATTAACCATATTATGTAATTCTTTTTCCCCCTTGGCATTAGCGGCTATTTGTGCTTGAAAATCGGCAATATTTTGGGCGATATTGCGTGCAGGAAAAGGACTATTAGTTAAGTGATTAATTAATTCTTGTTCCCGAAACTGGCCCGCCGCTACCAGCAAAAAGTTATCGAATAAAATTCCTTCTTCGCTAATATGGACAGAGTGGGGAGGCATAGAACCGGGGGTAATGCCACCGATATCAGCTTGATGTCCCCGGGAGGCAAGATAAAATAATATTTCCTGATTTTGGCGGTCAAAAATAGGACTAATTACTGTGACATCCGGCAGGTGAGTACCGCCATTATAAGGATTATTAGCTAGATAAACATTCCCCGGACGAATCGTCTCACCTTTATCCTGAATTAAGCTTTTAACGCTATCGGCCATGGAGCCTAAATGGACGGGAATATGAGGAGCATTAGCGATTAAATTTCCCACCTCATCAAAAATAGCACAGGAGAAGTCTAGGCGCTCTTTAATATTGACACTTGCTGCCGTATTTTGGAGAGTAATCCCCATTTCTTCGGCAATAAATTGATAGAGATTTTTAAAGATTTCTAAATAAATAGGATCGGCAACGGTAGTTATTTCTGAGCGGTGAGAATTGAGAGGGGACATAGGAAAGTCAGTTATCAGTTATCAGTTATCAGTTAGCTGTCTCTTGTCTTTTTTGGCTCTACCGAACCTGTCATGTAAAACTATCAACAATTCGTGCTTGTAAAGCTTGTATACTAAGGCTTTGAGTTTTTGTTAAATTGATATTTATCAACTTTAGAGCATTGCTGGGCAGAGAGGGAGCTTGAGGAATTTTCTACAGTGTAAGTTCGGAAGAACCTCTTTTTTATCCTCCTCTGTCGGAGTGGCTCTCTTATTCTTTGTGTGATCAGTTTAACTTGCATAGGAGCGATCTTTGTGTCCTTTGTGTCTCTGTGGTTCATTCCACTTGCTCGCCAGACTATATCTTAGAACACATTTTACCCACCAAACCCAAGAGAGCCTGGGAACCTCCTGTCTCCTCACCCAAGAGAAGATTTTTGATTTTTGCAGGAGAGCCACTGATAGGGGCTGACTGAGATATAATCGCAGTCAGTACCAGAGGGTGAATTATGGATAAAACCAGCTTGATCGATAAAGTGAAACAAATGGCTAATAAACGCGATTATTTACTGCAATTGCGCGATAAACCCGACATTGGGGGACTGAGATTAGATGTTAATCAAGCTCTTGAGGAGTTGGATGAATTACTCGATGAGTTTCAAGCAACTTTTCCTGAAGAAAAACTTAGTTAACTATCCGACTCGATGGAATTGAGATTTGTCCGATTGTGCTAATTTTCCCAAGTCATCGATCGCTTTGATCATATCTTGGGAAGATATATCTTTAGAGCAGTATAGATCAAAGGCTGTAGTTTGATTATTTTTTTCCATTGGAAGATTTGCCAAGGAACTATAGGCGATAATGCGGACATGGGGGTCGAATTGTTTGATATGAATAGCGGCGCTGTGTCCATCTAAGACAGGCATCCGTACATCTAAAATAATTACATCCGGTTGACAACTTTTCGCCAAGTCGATCGCCTGTTGACCATTAACCGCAATTCCCACCACCTGACAATGCGGCTGCTGGGAAATTAAAGTCTTGAGTCCTAAACAAGTTAGATCGTGATCGTCGGCAATCAAGACTTTAATTAGGTCTATCGGCTTCATGATTATTTTCCTTTCCCTAGAGGTCTCACTTGTTATCATTGTAGAGCCTGTTGATCTTTTGGACTTAACTTCACGACACTTCCCATCACCCCATCACCCATCTCCCCAATTCATAATTTATAATTCCCCCACTCTCTTCTCTCTTTGCTCTTCTCCCTTCTCCCCAACTCCCACTCTGCAATAACTACTGGCAGCCAGAAATACGTTCGTTTATATCACACTTTGTGCTTTTTGTCAAAAAAACTTTTTCTTTGCAATAAAACTACACAAAAAAAAGATCGTCGTTGTCGGTGAAATTGACTAATTTACCCGTTTTAATTAGGATCACCTTGTAGGTGTGGCAAGGGTTTCAACCATTGCTGCCCAAAAAAGCACAAAGTAACCCACCATGAAATTATATCAAATCGCTGTAACCATTACAACATCGTTGTTAAATAAAAATCTTTCTCAATTAATTCTTAAGAATTTGTAAATATTGCGGAATGTTAATTTAAATATTCTCAAGCTGTTGGAGTCAATAGATAATTTTTGCTTATCTTTGTCGGAAAATAGAACTCCTGTAAAAATCCAACATCTACCATTGGGCTAGAATTCTCCGAGTCAGGAGATTATTTTTATTTATTCTTCCCACTTCATAATTCATAATTCATAATTCCCCTTCTCCCCCACTGTTTACTTAAAACCCCCCACTGATCACTGATCACTGAAAAAAGCCTAACTTTGGGCAAAAATCTGGTTTGTGTCCCCTCTTAGCGGTAAAATTTCTACATCTGGACCGTCGAAAAGTATAAGTTTTGTAAAGTAAAATTAAGAAGGGAGACAAATTTAAGATAACCAACTTATGGAAGTAACTTTTACCGCTGCCGAATCCCTAGAAATTGTTGTTGCTGAACAAACCATCCCGATTCAGCATTATCTGCGCCAACCGCAAAGATTAGTACAGGCTATCGTTGAGACTAGCTTAACAGAACACTTGTCTGAGAATAGGTTTCGCCTAAAAATGCGTCCCCTAAACTTCTTGAATATGTACTATTTTCAGCCCACGGTTATTCTTAATGTCTGGGCCACCTCTGAGGGGACGATATTTTTGCAATCAGAAGACTGTCAGATCAAAGGTATTGATTATATCAACGATCGCTTTAGCCTCAATGTTAAAGGCAAACTCGCTCCTGTGGAAAAAAATAATCAAACCTATCTAGCGGGGAAAGCCAATCTTGAGGTGAAAGTCGCCCTACCACCGCCATTATGGTTAACCCCGCGTCCGTTGTTAGAAATCACTGGCAATAGTCTCTTAAAAGGGGTTTTATTGCGGATTAAACAGCGTTTAATGAGTCAATTGTTGCAAGATTACCAACAATGGGCTAAACAGGACATTATTGCCCAAAATTACCCCGAAACCATTCTCGATCTCTCCCTTAGTTAAATAAAAATATGAGTTGGACAAAAGTATTATCTGTAGATTCCCTTGCCCCCGGCGCCCGTCAAGTGGTAAAAGTGGGGGAAAATTCCATTCTGTTGATTAACAATAACGGTCAATTCCACGCCGTCGGTAATCGTTGTCCTCATTTAAAATTATCGATGACGAAGGGCCAAATTAGCGAGGACGGCGCGATCGTTTGTCCCTGGCATCGTAGTTCTTTTGATCTCTGTACTGGTGCTGTCAAAGACTGGATTACCTGGCCCCCAGTGGTTAACAAAGCGATGGCGGCAGTTTCTCAACCCCAAGCTTTACCCGTTTATCCCCTTCGCATCGAAGACGGCAGCATCTGGATAGACGCATAACCGCTCACCGAGGGGGGGTTTTGGGCAACCTAAAGAGCAGTTGCTTTAACCGACAATGGGTTAATCTTTGAGAATGCCAAACCCTACCGCGCTCCCTTCCATAAAAACCCAGTTATGGACTGTTCCCCCCCTCCGCTCTCATAGTAGGTTGATTCAAGGTAGGGTTGATTCATGAATCAACCCTACCCCGCTCCGGTGATCCCCACTCTCCTCTATATTTTTTAAACAGGATTTTAGTATAAAATCCCGTCATGTCAGCCTAGGAGCGGAAGGCTTTGCAGTAGAAATAAGAAGCCAGAGCTTATTTAATACAAGTGTTTGCCTATTTTAGCCAACCCTAATTAGGGTTGGCTGAATAAATCTAAAAACCTTGTTGGATAATATTTTTAGACTTTTTTGAAATCAAAAACTACCAGCGATTGGAGTGATTGGGGGGAAAATTCAGGGACTTTTTCCCTGAAAATTAGGTAATTG
>NZ_JADBTB010000002.1:0-13815 GCF_020246405.1 Microcystis sp. M083S1 | reverse complement strand
CTAGGTTCTGTGTGATAAGTTTAATTGACATAGGATCGATCGATCTTTGTGTCCTTTGTGTCTTTGTGGTTCGTTCCACCCCCTCGCTCTTGAGAAATGTATCTTAGAATACATTTTACCCACCAAAGCTGGGAGAGCCATTTTAGCTGCTTGTAAGTAAGTGGTTCTAATTAAATTGAAGATAGATTTTGTCCTTGATCCCCCCTTAATCCCCCCTTGATAAGGGGAGTGCCGATCCCCCCTTAATCCCCCCTTGATAAGGGGGGTGCCGATAGGCGGGGGGATCCCCCCTTAATCCCCCCTTGATAAGGGGGGCATCTGATAATTTTTAACGCCTACCTACTTAACTCTCGATCGAACTTCAAAAACCCAGTTATGGATTTTTTCCCCCTACTCCCCACTCCCCAATTCATAATTCATAATTCATAATTCATAATTTCCCCACTCCCGATTAAAATTGAATTGCACTCATATCTAGGGATAAAAAGCGATCGAGTCCTAAATACATCCAATAAATAGAGTTTGGGGATTCCTGAATAGTTTTTTGAAATCCCAAGACGGCGGCTAATTTCTCATAATCGGGATGAATAATCAAAGTATGTAAATCGCAGAGATTAGGAAAATCTAAGGTCATTCTCTGGAGAGTTTTTTGGGCATCTTGCAGGAAGATTAAACGATATTTATCTAAATAATTAGCATCGATCATCCAACTGCGAATAAATACCGAAAGACAATTTTCATCTCCCACGGATGCCATTTTAAAAGGATCCTGTTCGTTGATCGCACTTAGATGTAAACTCTTGTTAGGAGAGGTAAAAAAATTCGCTTCCGACTCGTTTGCGGTGGGATAGAGGAGATAAAAACCGACGGGATTAAGATTATCTACCCGACGCAAAACTCGCATACCTGTGGTGTAATCTTTTGACCAACCCCGCAACAGACGAGAAATGCGATGGGGAATTGCTTCAGCATTGCGATTCATCCAGTTATAATTGCGTGTCAGCAAGTTAGCCACAGGAATCGCATCACAACGGGGATTAAATTGATCTAATTGCAATTCTACAGATGATTCCGAGCTATCAGGCTCTAAAATCCCCGTAATTGGCTTGATTTTAATTCTGGTTGTGTTGCCGTCAAAAATTTTTTCAATTAAACCAAGGGCTGCTAATTTATCTAACATCATACCCGCCGAGCGTTCGCTGCCCTGGTCTTGATCCTGATAAAATAAATCCGATGCTTGCCGATGGGTACAGATAATGGCAGTGGTGGGAAAAATTAACTGGGATAAAGGGGGTTTTGCCTGTCCTTCCTTGGCGATCGCATAAATCCAGAGACGCAGAAAACAAGTGGCACGCACCCGGGTTAATCCCACTCTCCCCACCAAGCGCTCGATCATTTGTTCTTGTTTTTCCCAAGAATACCAAATTTTCAGGTGTTTGCTCTCCATCTTTTCGGTCCTAGATTCTGACAACGATTATACTTGATACTTCACCCCACTTCACCCCACTTCACCCCAGTTCTCAACCCTCCCCCTACTAGATAGCGCTCATTGTTGTTGCACCTCTAGAAGAGACAAAATGGGTGTAGAAACATTTAGGAGACGATTATGAACGATAAAAAATACGGTACTGCTCCCAGTCATACTCAAGCGTGGATTTTTCAAACTTGGTTATCTTTTATTGTCTCTATTTCTGCCACTTCTTTAGGAGTTATTTATCTACCAGTAGATGCGTGGATTAAAGGTTATTTAGGCATGGGTTTACTATTTACCGTCGGTTCCACCATTAATTTATCAAAAACTGTCCGTGATGTCGAAGAATCTAAACGCTTAATTAATCGCATTGACGAAGCAAAGTTAGAACGGATATTGAGTCAGTACGATCCCTATAAGGAGTAGTTTTTCCCAGTTATTAGTTATCAGTTTTTTCGATTATTCTCACTCTTTTTTCTGACTTAGGAGAGTTTATATGCTATTCACAACTAATCTAATCAGTGTGACCAAAGGAATAATTTCTCTTTTACAAAATCCCAGTAACATTATGTCTGTATATGATATTGAAGATGGCTTAAAAGAGAGTTGGTTACAGCGATTATCTTTGCAATATGTTAAAAGCGATCGAGCTACCGCCCAAATGATTGCCCAAAGATATCTAGCCGCTAGTCCCTGTTTAGAAACCCTGCTAAAACTCCCTGAAGATTCCCTAGGTTATCATTATGCTACTCACCTAATTAGTCTCAATTTTGATCCTAATTTTTATCGGTCTATTCAGGTCAATTCTGATACAGATTATCTGCTGCTTCGCCTACGGCAAACTCACGATATCTGGCATATAGTAACAGGTTTTGGTGTCGATGTCTTGGGAGAATTGCAGCTGAAAGCTTTTGAATTAAGTCAAACTCGTCGCCCTCTAGCTATTGTACTACTTTTAGGGGGATTATTGGGAGCTTTATTTTCTTCGCCACTTTCCTTACATTCTCTCTGGGAAGAGATTGTCATCGCCTATAATTTTGGCAAAAATACTCGACCTTTTTTAGCGCAAAAATGGGAACTAGCTTGGGAGAAACCCCTGCTAGTTTGGCGGCAAGAATTGGCGATTGTCCACTCGAACCTAGGAAATTAATTTTGCTGGACTACTTAAGTAAGTGGTTATAATTAAATTGAGGATGGATTTTGTCTTTGATCCCCCCTTAATCCTAGGGTTTATTCATAGTAGGGTTGATTCATGAATCAACCCTACCCTTAATCCCCCCTTGATAAGGGGGGAAATATGATAATTTTTAACGCCTCCCTACTTAGAATAATCGACTAAACCGAATAAATCCCGATTAATCGGACAAAATAGGGCAATTTGCCCATTCATGGGCCAGAGGAGAGAAAAATTATCAGACAATCGGGAAAAAGTGACAGGGGAAAAATTTTTCTGGACTGGAGTAGCAAAAAAATCCCAGTCCGGTTAAAATTGATTATCGATCGATTGTGTGAGGAGTCCGACCCCCATGACCAATAAACACACAGCCAGGCTGCTGAGCAGTTACCTGCAGCGCCTGCCTGCTCATAGTTGGCTCGTCCTAGTTTTTTGGGCTTTGATTATCGCTCCAGTCCAAGCTGCTGTCGAATTACGCATTGCCATCAGTAAAGGTGTTAGTGCCGTCTCCGTGGGTAGTTCCACCGATGCTGTGGTGAAAGATGGGGCCGGGAGAGTCCTAGGAGAATTAACCGCCATGAATGCCCTCAATGCTAATCCCAGAGGAAAAGCGGTGGGTTTGGCCGATTGGCAGGCCAGTCAATTGATCATCGAACCGGAGAATGATGGTTACGTCTGGATTAACGATCGCTGGTATCGAGGACGCACAAGGATCATTCGGCAAGGTTCTGGGGTGACAGCCCTAAATTTAGTCGATTTAGAGGAATATCTCTATAGTGTCGTCGGTGCGGAGGCGATTCCCTCCTGGCCGCAAGAGGCCTTAAAAGCCCAATCTGTGGCGGCGCGTACCTATGCTCTCTACCAAATGAACACTTCCGGCAATCGCATCTACGATCTTGATACTACCACCCGCACCCAAGTTTATAAGGGTCTAGAAAGCGAGTTTACTAGCACCCACGAGGCAGTTAAGGCCACCGCCGGACAAATTATGAGTTTCAACGGCAAACCGATTCTAGCGGTGTTTCACTCCTCCTCTGGGGGCCACACGGAAAATGTCGAGGATGTTTGGAATTCCCCCTTACCCTACCTGCGCGGTGTCGTCGATTACGACCAAGTGGCCCCGGTATTTCAATGGTCAAAAAACTTTAGCGCCGGGGAATTAGGCCGTTTAATCGGTGGTGTCGGTCGTGTGCGATCGCTATCTCCCGAAAGGACCACTCCCCACGGACGAGTGATTAGAATGCGTATAGTGGGCGATCAAGGCTCTAAATTAATCTCTGATACCCAATTACGGCGAATACTCGAGCTGCGTAGTACCCTATTCACGATTTCAGCTAATAACGGTACTTTTGCCATTAATGGTCGCGGTTTCGGTCATGGGATCGGTTTAAGTCAATGGGGCGCTTTTTCCCTCGCTGACCAAGGGGTGACTTATGACCGCATTCTCAGCCATTATTATCAAAATGCTCGTTTAACTGAAATGCCCAATTAAAAAGGCTGTCAGCCGTTTCCAGTAAACTGATCACTTATAACTGATAACTGATTGTGAGATAATGTCTGATCTCACTTGTAATTTTTGACTTGCATGACCATCGTTACCGAAGCCTTAACCGAGTTGGAACCAGTCATAAAAACTACCTTTACCGTCGAGGAAATTCGCCAACTACTGCCCCATCGTTATCCCTTTGCCCTAGTTGATCGGATTATTGACTATGTACCAGGTAAAAAAGCCGTTGGCCTCAAAAATGTCACGATCAACGAGCCTTTTTTCCCCGGTCATATTCCCAGTCGTCCCTTGATGCCGGGGGTGTTAATTGTTGAATCCATGGCCCAAGTGGGGGGAGTGATTTTGACCCAATTACCCGGGATGAAAGGGAAATTTTTTGCCTTCGCAGGCATTGATAAAACCCGTTTTCGTCGTCCTGTGGTGCCGGGGGATCAATTGATCATGACGGTGGAATTATTATCCTTCAAGATGAATAAAATTGCTAAAATGCAAGGGGAAGCAAGAGTCGATGGGCAATTGGCCGCCCAGGGTGAAATGATGTTTTCTGTCTTTGATTGACCTATGAATTTTGATCGAGATCGTCTCCGACAAGAACTAAATTTATTTGCTATTCTAGGGGCTTTTATTACCAATATTTTCGCTAATATTTTTCCTCTTAAGGGCGAAAATATCGGGGCTATCTCGAATACAGTTTTTCAAGATGTCTTAATTGTTCCCGCTAATTATGCTTTTGCGATCTGGGGATTAATTTATCTGGGTTTAATTAGTCTGGGAATTTACCAAGCTTTGGCTTTTAATAAAACTGAACCGCGTTTGCGTCGGTTAGGCTACGAATTAGCCATCGCTAGTGCTTGTCAGATTCTCTGGGTAATTCTTTTTCAATCCCGTTTTTTTGCCCTGTCTTTACTGGCAATGCTAGGCATTTTAATTTCTCTCATCCGGCTCTATCTCCGCTTAGAAATTAATCGCTTGATTGTCAATCGTAAACAGGGTTTATTAGTTAATGCTCCTATTAGTATTTATTTCGCTTGGATTACCGTGGCCACAATTGTCAACGTCGCTTCGGTGCTAGATTGGATCGACTGGCAGCGATGGGGTCTAACTGACCAGATCTGGACGGTAATAATTCTGGTTATCGGGGCGATAATCGCAATTTTAGTCGGTTTAAACCGAAAAGATCGGGCTTTTATCGGGGTGTTTATCTGGGCTTTCTTGGCGATCGCTGTTAAACATATTTCTCTGCCTCTAATTGCGATAACGGCGATTATATTAGCGATTATCCTAACTTTTCTGGTTTTTAGTGGCAGTTTTCGTCCTCTGAGTCGTTAAAATGCGGGGTCACAGCGAATTTCGACGATAAAGCCATCGGGATCGTAGAAGTAAACCCCTCTCCCAGTCGGCCGGGTCACGGGTCCACTAGCAATAGTAATTCCCTGACTTTGTAGCACTTCTAGGGCAAAATCGAAGCATTCGGGGACAATATCGAAGGCTAAATGGTTGGCACGGGTAAAAGCGATTTCGGGATTGTCGTCGGGAGGGTTTAAATCTGGTTCCCAAAATAGGTCAATTACTGTACCATCGGGGGTGATAAAATTGGCCACTTTTCCCTGGGCAACTAATTCTTTTAAGGTGGTGGGAATTTTTTCCCCCACTAATTCCTCTAAGCCTAATATTTCCCCATAAAAATGACGAGAAGCCTCCATATCTTTGACGTTGAAAGCGATATGATGGACTTTTCGCAGTTGACCAATTTTGAGTTTTTTTGTGGTTAAGGAAGGGCTAATAGTCATTTTAGTTAGGGTTTGCTGAAAAAGTTTGTTGGTGGGGTGTGGGGTGTGGGGAGAACAAATAAAAATAATCTCCTGACGATGGGCAACTTAAGAGTTAATTTTTTGCAATAATTGCCGAATTGATTCCGCATCTTGGGCGTTGGGTAGGAGGGCAAGATAGAAGCCTAAATCCTGTTGCGCTCGGCTGAATTGTCCAATTTGATAGTAAACTAAACCTCGATCGCGCAGCTCTAGGGGATGATTAGGAATGAGCAAAAGTAGTAGATCTATTGTCCGAATTGTCTGAGACCATTGTTGACGATTCAGGTAAATATATTTTAAATTAGTCAACAAACGTAATAAAATTTGCTGATTGGTAGCAATATTGAGAAAATGTTCTTCTAATTTAACTGGCTGTTGATAAACTTGACTTAATCTTTCTTGACAGTCCTGTTTAAATAAGATTTCACCACCGTGAAAGGGATCGACAAAAATTTCCACTTCCTCGAAATCGGGACGGATAATAAAATGGCCCGGCATACCAATTCCTACCATGGGAAAATCGATCTGTTTGGCAATCTCTAAGTAGATAATCGAGAGAGTGAGCGGAATACCCGTGCGGCGCTCGATTACGTCATTTAAGTAGCTATTGCGGGGGTCATAGTATTCTTGGGTATTACCAGTAAATTGTAAATCTTCAAACAAATATTGATTGATAACCTTGACTATTTTTAAAGGATATAATCTATCGGGTAAGCGTTTTTTTACCTCGTCAGCCATTAAATTTATTCTATTTAAATAGTGATCAATCTTGAGGCGCGGATATTCAAAATTGGCTATTTGTAGGGCTGCCCGAGCTAGATTTATCTCAGGGTCAGGATGTTGAATTGTTTCGATGAAGGCTTGGTATAATAGTTCAAGGGTCATTAGAAAAGGGTATTAATCAGATTATCAACTATTTTAACTGATGCTTCCGGTTTTATCGCTTCTCTTTTCCGATCACCATTAAAGGTTCAGTGATTTAGATGAGCTTTCCCTGGAGAAGTAGCGAGAAATCTTTTCAATATCTAGATTAACCACGGCTTTTTCTAAAGGGATCGTGCGACAATTTTTATTTTGAGACTGCACTTGATAAACTAATTGATTTGTCCAATCTAAAGCAGTTAACCAACCACTTTGAGGATGATAAACCCCAGTTTCAATGTCTAGCCAACCGTTGCCGCGAGCTAGTTGTCCCGGTTTGACATCGGGAAAGGTAAAGGTTAAAGTATGACCTGTGATAATTAGTTTATCCTTGAAATAGGGTTGGGTCATGGCATGAAATTCGTTTCTAATCCAACAAAACTGCTCGTTTGTTTGCTGTTCAAGGGGATATTCTGGGTGTACTCCCGCGTGAACTAACCAAATATCTCCTAGGTCTAAATAAGCGGGTAGAGATTGGAACCAATTGATATGCTCGGCGGGTATATTGTTATTATAACTTAGTAGTGTCGCCGCCCCGCCACTCTCGATCCAGCCGTTAAACCATTTTTCAGAAACTTCTTTTCCTGCCAGAGCTTTTAAGAGCATATATTCATGATTTCCTAGGAGACACTGATAGTTATTTTTGATCACCAAATCCACCACTTCCAAGCTCTGCTGTCCTCGATCGATTAAATCTCCCAGAAAATAAACCTCATCCTTACTATCGGGAGCAACTCGGTTTAATAGTCGTAAAAGTGCCTGAAAACTGCCATGCACATCTCCGATAATAATACGGCGCGGTTCTTGAGTCTGTTTCCTTATTTTTCTAAAAAACACACACCCCTCCCTAATCACTGAGATTGCTACTCTTTTATCGCTAAAAAAGTAGTTTTTATAAAGTCTTAATTTTATTATAGGACAAAGCTTTCCTTCTGACAGTCACTCCCTCCTAAGAACTGCGGCAGAAAGGCTGTAATTGTTTTGTAAAGTATTTTTGCAATTTCTGGACAGGAAGCGGGCAGGTTATGGTATTATCTTTTTATGATCAGTTTTTATATAATCGGACTTAAGGGTATGACAGCAGGCACAAATATTCCCATTATATAAAAAAGTATCTCAAAAAAATGCACACTTGTCAAGCATTATCAAAAAAAAAGTTTTTTTTCGAGATTATAATAAAAAAAATTAGTTTTCTGCTTCTATGATAACCCTAATTAACGCTAGAATTCCCGCCCATCAGGATCGACAACAAATAGAGATAAATGCTGCTGGAAAGATCGAGAGGATAACGGAGATGGAGAGAAAGACAAGAGGGGAAAAGATTATCGATATGGAAGGGGATTGGCTATCGTTAGGAGGAGTAGATTTACAGATCAACGGAGGATTAGGATTAGCATTTCCCGACTTAGAAATAACAGATCTAGAAAAGTTAGATAAGATTAGCGATTATCTGGGGAATCAAGGAATTGATGGTTATCTTCCCACCTTAGTAACCACGTCCGTGGAGAAATTTCAAAAATCCCTCTCAGTAATTGCCAAATATATCGAGAAACAGCAACAGGAAAATCGAGCGAGCGCGCAGGTTTTAGGAGTACATTTAGAGGGACCATTTCTAAACTATGAAAAAAGGGGAGCGCATCCGGCCCAATATCTTGTAAACCCAAGTATAGAAACAATAGATAAAATCTTTGGGGACTACTTATCGATCGTAAAAATTATCACCCTAGCCCCAGAATTAGATAGTAGCGGTACGGTGATTAAATACCTAAGCGATCGAGGGATTACCGTCAGTTTAGGACATTCGCAAGCGAGTCAAGAAATAGCCAAAAAAGCCTTTTTACAGGGGGCAAAAATGGTTACTCATGCCTTTAATGCCATGCCTCCTTTACACCATCGTCAACCGGGGTTATTAGGGGAAGCAATTATCAATCGCGATGTGTATTGTGGGTTAATTGCCGATGGTCAACACATCCATCCAACCATGATAGAATTATTACTAAAAGCCAGTAATTATCATCGAGGAATTTTCTTAGTTAGTGATGCTTTAGCGCCGATCGGTTTAGAAGATGGTGTCTATCCTTGGGACGAGAGAGAAATTGAAGTTAAACAGGGAACAGCAAGACTTTTTGATGGTACTTTAGCGGGAACAACCTTACCCTTATTACAAGGAGTAGCCAATTTAGTTAACTGGGGAATATGTGATTTAGAAACAGCGATTCTTCTAGGGACAGAATCCCCCAGAAAAGCGATCGGATTAGCGGGTTTATCCGTGGGACAACCTGCCAACTTTTTGCGCTGGCAATCGGCATCAAATTGGGAAAGATTGGATTTCCGCCAGCATTTTGGCCTCTAACTGTTGAATGAGAGTATCGAGATCCACTTCGAGGCGATCAAAACATTCAGGAGGGGAAAGATCGGGTTGAAAATAAATCAATTTTACCTGACCATCACCGATAGCAACTATAGCCACTTCTTCGCTGGGATTATAGCGATAAATAATCCCAAGCATCTCTTGAATTTTGCGATTAACCTGGCGATTTAATTTCTCTAGAGCCTCCCTAGAACAACAGACAAAATGGGGCTGGGGTTTAAGATCGATGCCCAGGGTTTCTTGGGTATCTTTTCCCCATTCCGAGAGTAAACCCCACATTAAACCGGCTAATTCCTGTTGATTTTCTTGCACGAATTGATCTAATTGATAGCGCCATTGATTAGCGGGATCATCGGGGATTGGTTGTTCAAATCTCATCATTAGCCTCTTTTCAGTTATCAGTTATCAGTTATCAGTCCTTGATAAGGGGTGTGCCGATCCCCCCTGCCCCCCTTGATAAGGGGGGTGCCGATAGGCGGGGGGATCCCCCTTAATAAGGGGGGAAAGCTGAGAATTTTTAACACCTACCTACTTAACGACGGTATTCATCACCGCAATCACCGATCAACTGCAATAAATCCCGGGATTTTTGCAAGACATGATCAATTTTTTGATAGTCTTGGGGGGATAATTGAAAATCGAAAATACGGGCATTTTCTTGGATATGTTCAGCAACACCCAAACGCACCCCGATAATTGCCCCGGCTACGGCCTTTTGTTCGAGAACGTAACGCACTGCCACATTAGGAATGGTGACGTGATAGGAATCAGCGATCGCTTTAAGAACGGTTAATAATTCTTGGAATAATTGCCAGTTTCCCCAAGCATTGATCATGTTTTTATATTTCCGTAAACTAGCGGTATTGAGACTCATGGCATTGGGTTCGGGATGACCGAGATATTTTGCCCCTAATAAGCCTCCTGCTAGAGTACCATAGGCGAGTAGATAGATGTTATGTTCTTGGCAAAATTGCGCCATTTTGACGAGGGGACGGCGATCGATTAGAGAAAACTGGACTTGATTGGAGACTATTTTAATCCCGGCGCTGAGAATAATTTTTAAATGTTCCGTGTCGAAATTAGTCAAGGCCAGGTGTTTAATTTTGCCTTCCTGTTGTAATTCTCCTAAAAAATATAAGGCATCTAGATAATTTTTATCGCGATAATCCCACCAGTGAAACTGCAATAAATCGAGACTATCCACATCCATGCGACGTAGGGAAATAGCGATATTTTTTTCGACTATTTCCTTAGTCATTTTACCCGGACGGGGAACCCATTTAGTGAAAGCTTGCAGATTATTTAAAGCATCAATGCCCCTTTGGGCGACTAATTGACGACGAAATTCACCGATAAAATCTTCGGCCGGACCGTAATGATCGGCCAGATCCCAAGTGGTGAAACCGCCATCTAGATAGGAGAACATACTAGAGATCGCTTTTTGGGGTGCGATCGAACCATGGGCGCCTGAAACTTGCCACATTCCGTTCAAAATACGACAAATTTCCAGATCGGGGGTAAACTGTAAGCGACGAGATTCGGACATGGGAATTATGAATTATGAATTATGAATTATGAATTGGGGAGGGGAGCATCTCACCTTTGTAACCCCTAAATCAGGTTTTTATGTCAAGCTATTTTGAAAGCCTTGCTAGAAAACAGTTTTAGGGATAAGTATAATTACTCACTTGCATAAATGAGATGCTCAATTGGGGAGTGGGGGGAGAGGGAAGTGGGGAGAAGGAAGTGGGGAGAATAAATAAAAATAATCTCCTGACTCCTAAATACTGACTCCTGACGGCTAAAAAGCCGATGAATCTACTTTCTTAAATTATCGCCCGATTTTACCCTGTTTCGTTGAACAGATCGATCGTACCTATCCAGAAAAAAGCGGCAAAGGGGAAGACTTTCGGAAAAATCTCCCCCTTTTTGGGTTTTTACTTCTCAATTTTTGCTGGGTTAATATTCCACTTCCAATCGCGCTGCGGTGACAGCATCAAAAGCGAAAGCGAGAACTATAGGCATGGGACAAGCGAGGGTGATACAGAGAATTAAAGCTGTCAAAGTCAATCCGATCGCCACTCCTAACCAAAGTTTTTCGGCAGGGGATAGACCTTTTTGGCGCTTAATGTTTTGTAACACTTTGGTGGGAATTGGTTCTGGCATCACGGCATTGGGAGGGAATGCCCAATAATTACTGTAGCGTTCGAGAAATAGCTCTGTCCAGCCGTTTTCTTGACACCATTCTTGAATCCATGGTTCGTGAAAGTGTTTCATTGCTTCCCTGTTGACTTTTTCGGGTGATTACTATAAACATCTCCTGATGTGAATTTCATCCTAGCAAAGCTATCTTAAGGGTCGATCGGATTCAATAAAACTTAATATATGAGTAGTCGGTGGGTAAAATGTATTCTAAGATACAGTGCCAGCGAACGACCAGAACGAACCACAAAGACACAAAGGACACAAAGATCGATCGCTCCTATATAAGTTAAACCGATCGCACAAAAGGAAATAATTGTTAAGTAGCTGGTTATAATTAAATTAAAAATGGGTTTGAGGTTCGATCCCCCCTGCCCCCCTTGATAAGGGGGGTGCCGATAGGCGGGGGGATCTGAAAGTTTTTAATACCTACCTACTTAAAAAATTTCGGTTCTCGATTCGGTACAGATTGCCTGTAATTTTTGGTCCCAAGTATCGACGGGAAGGGTATCGAGATAGGCAAAGTCAAAGACAATCCCGATCGAGGGGATAGCTTGCCATTCGGGGGAATGTAAGAGACGATCAAAATAACCCCCCCCGTAACCTAAGCGATAACCTTGGCGATCGCAAGCGACGGCGGGAATTAACAGTAAATCCACGTCGGCAGGTAAAATGAGAGGAGCGATCGCTGTTGGTTCGTAGATGCCATAACGATTTAATTCTAGGGGATCATCGGCAGTCCAACAGTGCCAAGTCAGGCTATCTCCGTCACAACGGGGAAAACCCCAGCGATGGTGTTGGCAAAATAAGGAACTTAAATCCGGCTCCTGACGATAACTGAAGTAAGCGAGAATGGTTTTAGCGTGTTGAAAGAGGGGTAAAGATTGTAAATTTTTGCAAAGTTGCTGACTATTTTCTTGCCAAATATGCTTAGGAAGCGATCGTCTTTGGGTAATTAGTTGTTTGCGTAATTGGGCTTTTTTGGTAGCAGAATCCATAAAATAGAGATAAATAGGAGAGTAAGTAGCTGGTTATAATTAAATTGAAGATGGATCCCCCCTTAATAAGGGGGGTGTGGATCCCCCCTTAATCCCCCCTTAATAAGGGGGGTGTGGATCCCCCCTTAATCCCCCCTTAATAAGGGGGGCATCTGACAGTTTTTAACACCTAACTACTTAGTAAGAACGATGCTAAATCTATTTAACTCGCTTTTTGGGCGTTATAACGAGAATATCAAGGCCAATGTGGAAATTTATACGTGGGCAACTTGTCCCTACTGTATTCGAGCTAAATGGTTGCTGGGTTGGAAAGGGGTAAAATACACCGAATACAAGATTGATGGGGATGAAAGCGCTCGTCAAGCCATGGCCGAACGGTCTAACGGTAAACGCAGTGTACCACAGATTTTTATTAATAATGAACATATCGGTGGTTGTGATGATTTGTATGCTTTGGATGGTCAGAAAAAATTAGATAATTTACTGGCTAAATGTGGGACTATCTAAAGTCTATTGATGAAAAAGCCTATGAGAAACATCGGCAATGGATGCAGTTAGCTTTAAATTTAGCGGCAACTGCGGGGGATCGGGATGATGTACCTGTGGGAGCGGTTATCGTGGATAAACAGGGACATTTAATCGCTCAAGGGGCTAATTGCAAGGAAAAACACCATGATCCCACCGCTCACGCCGAAATTCTGGCGATTCGTGCCGCTAGTCAAGTTTTAGGCAATTGGCACTTAAATGATTGTACCCTCTACGTCACCCTCGAACCCTGTCCCATGTGTGCCGGGGCAATTATTCAGGCTAGATTAGGATTATTAGTGTACGGTGCTGACGATCCCAAAACAGGAGTTATCCGCACTGTGGCTAATTTTATAGATAGTCCTTTTTCTAACCATCGTTTACCGGTAATCGCGGGAATTTTAGCTAAGGAATCGGGGGAATTATTACAAACATGGTTTGAGAAAAAAAGAAATGTTTAAAGGAGTCAGGGAGATAGGAGTCAATATCAAATTAGGTTACACTTCATCTTGATGATACTAAATCCGTTGAGCTTAAGCAAAATTCACGATGAATAATTGGAAAAGTCCTATCCACCCTGGGGAAATTTTAGCTGATGAATTAGAGCAGATTAATCTTAATGTTTCTCAGCTTGCCACAAGAGTTAATATTCCAGAGAATGAACTTGAGCAAATTCTCAAGCAACAAGGAAATATGGCTCTTCGGGAATTGTTATGCAAATAATTAACTTAAAATAAAATTCGATGAGAGCGCCTACGCTCAAAAGTATCTGAAATCCATATAGGGAAGGACTTAAGGCATCAACAGGTTAATACCAAAAGATAGACAATCGAGT
>NZ_JADBTB010000199.1:0-9549 GCF_020246405.1 Microcystis sp. M083S1 | reverse complement strand
GGAGATGCTACCGTTTCTGTAAAAATTTTGGGATTATGAAGAAGATATTTAATCTTTTAATCAACCTTAAACTATTTACTTTTCCTAATCTCCACAATTACGATGCTTTTTCATGTCTTATTTGAAAACGCTATATTGGCTGTTTTTAAATGTTGTAAGCGATTTCTTAAATCCTTAAAAATGATCTCTCCATAACGGCTGCGCTGTGGTTTGACAAAAAACCTTGCTCCCAAAACTAGAAGCCCAAATATACAGATGAGAAGTAAACCAACGGGCTTATCGCGAGAAATTCCCACCGCCATTTTGCACAAGCCTATTCCTAGAAGAATAACCACAATCAATGATGGATAAATTTGCGCTTTCAATGCTTGGGCATCGCTCAGAAACAAACCAAGCTGTTCTAGGCGGGAACGAATGCTATCTTTCATTCCTGTAGACTTCTGGAAAACCTGTTTAATTGCCCCATCAGTGGCCAAAATATCTTGGGCGACCGCCTTTTCTACAGGATCGGTAATAGCATCGATCTTTCCTGTCACCACCAGTTTGTCTTGTGTTCTTCCAAATGGTGATTTTTCTTTTAATACCTCCACATAGCCTTGTTTTACCAAACTGGTAATTGCGGCCATAATCAGGCGATGATTGCCACCCGCCAAGAAAGCTATCTCGTAAGTATTTAAATCAGGTTGCTGATTTATATTACCGCTAACTAGGCAGAGGGAAAAACGTAGCCAGGCTGCCAAAGCGATTCCCATCACTACTAGGAAAATATAGAAGGTTAAAAATTCCGGACCTGTAAAATTGATTGGGTTAGGAATTTGGGAGATTATCTGACAGCTAGTTATCATCAGCGAAAGGAAGACTAAAAAGGTAAAGATGCCTATTTTTCGCAGTTGTGGTTTCAAGAAGATTGTCAAATTAGGTTTTGACAAAACCCAGCTTTGTTGACTGTTGATCCGGATAAAATGCAAATCTCGCCCGAATCGGTCTTTGGGTTTAGGCCAAATATCTATTGGAGGAATATGTCCAAAAAACTGTTCGTAACTTTCTAGCGTCTTGCTATACCAACTGCCAAATTTTAATTGCTCGGATGAACCCCCACGAGTCGGCTCGTGATGTAATGTGGTTTGCAAAATTTTGGGACAGAACTCTTGCCAGTACAATCGCGTATAGGTCAGATGTAAATGCCAAACTTGATCGATTTGGTCGGATGGCGTGACCGGATGTCCTGCTGCAACGGCTAGAAATATAAACTTTTTGTATTCCTCGATCGCTCTCTGAGTATAGCCTAAGGACCAGCCGTTATCTTTTGCTAATCGTTGGCTGAAAGATAATTGACTATCTGGCCGATCCAAGGCAAATGCCTGAATTCTTTTGTATAGCTCTATCTGTTGAAAGTTCATCGTCCCTAATGGGCTATCCATAAACCGGGCCTCCCGAAAAAAACTGTTTCTAGTCGTTTATTTAGGCTGAAGAGGCTTAACTATGCGTGAAGTTTAAATTTCTTTACAAAAAGCTGGATGCCAACTATCCCTCTTTCATCTGGGCAATAAGTCTCGGAAACCGAAAAGAAAGTTGAGGAAACTGACAGAACCGGTTAGGTGAGGATAAAATACCAGTGGTCGCTTTAATATCACCTGAATAGTCGGTTTTTTGTGTCTTTCCCGAGACTATCGGCTGCTCCCACTGGTTTGCTGTTGTTTGTTGTTGTAATCCGAGGAAATATAGTTCTTGCGTTCCCAAGCGCCTGAACTGCATTTGTCTCTATAGTAAAAATTGTAACAGACAATACCCATTTTGTGTAAAAAAAAGTAAACAATTTGGTAAAAAATTATTTTTTGCGGTAATCCTCAACCCTCTGAGGACAGCCCCAGATTACCGTTTCCTGTTTGTAAACCACCATACCTGGCTTGGCACCCTTGGGTTTATAGACGTATTTGGGACGGGTATAGACGACGGGAACCTGTTCACTATGGCGAGCGCGGCTATAATAAGCGGCGTAATCGGCGGCAAATTGCAGATCGGCGGCTTCTGGAACTGTACCGGGGGTTAAACGGAGTAAAACGTGACTACCAGCGATTTCTTGACTATGAAACCAGATATCGTAATCGCTGGCGCTACGAAAAGTTAGCCGATCATTTTGACGGTTATTTCTGCCAATCCATAATTCTACTCCAGAGGGAGTAGTAAAGCGCATGGGTTCGGATTCTTTATTATTCGCCCGATTACGCCGGTAATTGCTTTCTAGATACTTCTGTTGGATTAATTCTTCTTGTATCTCGTCTAGGGCCTCTAAATCTTCGCTGCTGCTATAATTTTCTAGTTGACTTAAACTCGATCGCACTTGTTCGAGATAATTAATTTCACTGACCACTTCCTCTAATAAAGGTTCCACCGCTAACCGCGCTCTTTTTAATTTCTGATGTTGTTTATAAAAATATTGGGCATTCTGCACGGGATTTCTTTCGGGATCGAGAGGAATAATTACAGGGTTTCCTGTCTGGAAATCCGCCAAAGTAATGCTAGTCATTCCCTGCTGTATTTGTTGCAGATGGGCCATTAATAAATCTCCCTGCTCTTTATAGCGATCAGCATGAGCGGATTCTGCTAGTCTTGTTTGAAATCCCGCCGCTTTAGTTTGCAGTTTAGTCAGTAAAGAGGTGACTTTTTGGTTTAATTTTTGCTGTAGTTGTCGAAAACTTTCTTGATTAATTTGGTCGCTATAATAACGGTTTAATAATTCTTGAACATTTTTAGCCGCTGCCAGTATCTCCCCACCGATCACTGTATAACCTTCTCTTGTCCATCCGGGTTGAAAGGTTTTATTTTCCAGCATTTTTAACCATTCTTGCCAAGCTGAAAAGAGCTTCTCCCAATCAGTATTCTCTAACTGATCCGTGTTTAATTTCGGGTTAATCTTGGCTTTTTGCAACAGCGATCGAGCGATGACTGGACTAACCCCACGATAGGTACTAACTAACTGTTTTTCGAGAGTTTTAGGGATTAAACTAACCCTAGCTTGCCAACTGCTCAAGGATTCTTCTAAACTGGGATCTGTGGCCAATAAAACGGGCGGTAGTTGATAGATTTGTCCCGTTTGTACGGTGCGAACACTAGACTGGGTGGCATTGACTTGATGGGCAACGGTGACAATTTGCCGATCGGCATCTGTTAAAATCACATTGCTATATTTGCCCATAATTTCTATATACAAATGCCACAGCGCCGGATCATCGGGACGTTGGGCAAATTGTAGATCGATGACTCTTTCCCACGGGGCAACAAATGCTAATTTTGTTAGCGCAAAACCATTGAGTTGATGACGCAATTGATCGCTGAAAGTGAAGGTATCTGGGACTTTTGGCGGTGGATCACCAATATGCAGCCGCGCTCCTTGGGGATGCCAAGAAATAATTAACCATCCCTTGCGATCGAAGGTTCGTAAATAGAGGGCGATCGTTTGGCGATCAATTTGATACACTTGTTCTAGTCTCGCCGGCAGCCAAGTGGCGGCAATTTCGGCACAAGTGGCGCTGAGGGTGGTAAAGTCTACGGATTGCATTTTCAGTTATCAGTTAAGTAGCTGGTTATAATTAAATTAAAAATAGATTTTAGGTTTGATCCCCCCTGCCCCCCTTGATAAGGGGGGTGCCGATAGGCGGGGGGATCTACCCTTGATAAGGGGGGTGCCGATAGGCGGGGGGATCTACCCTTGATAAGGGGGGTGCCGATAGGCGGGGGGATCTGAAAGTTTTTAATACCTACCTACTTATCAGTTATCAGATTTGAGTTTTAAGTGGACAGTTGCCGTTTTCTCTTCACTGATTGCTGATTACTGTTCACTGAAAAGCCACCTAACCTCGATCACCTTTTTACTTTTTACTTTTATAAAAGGGTTTTTTAACGACGGTAGCGGGGTAGGTGCTGCCGCGGATTTCCACTTCGAGCGCCTGTCCGATCGCGGCGAAAGGTGTGGGAAGATAGGCTAAAGCGATCGCTGTGTTTAAGGTTGGTGATAAAGTGCCACTGGTAACTTTACCCACCGCTTCCCCGGCGAATACTACCGGATAATCGTGACGGGCGATATGTTTGCCGGACATCTGCAATCCCACCAAGCGCCGATTCACACCATTAAGTTTTTGGTCTTCAAGGACATCACGACCGATAAAATCGCCTTTTTCTGGCAGATGAACCAACCAATTTAAGCCAGCCTCTAGGGGACTCGTGCTATCGTCGATATCCTGTCCATAAAGGGCTAAAGCTGCCTCTAAACGCAGGGTATCCCGCGCCCCTAAACCGCAGGGAGTCACCCCTAAATTTAAGAATTCCGTCCAAAGTTGCTGTCCGATTTCAGGAGGGGCCATAATTTCAAAGCCATCTTCTCCTGTGTAACCGGTCCTAGCGATAAAAACTTTTTCCCCGAAAAGCTGGCTTTCCCAGTGATTAAATAGGCCAAAATCGCTTAATTTTTCCCCGATCAAGGGCTGTAAAATTGTCGCCGCCTTGGGTCCTTGCAGGGCGATTAAGACCCTTTCTCGGGATAAATCCTTTAATTTTACCCCCGATCCCTCTAAATTGCCTAAAATCCATTCTCGATCTTTATCGGTGGTTGAGGCATTAACAATTAATACGCCTTGGCTTTCGCTTTGGTAGTAAAAGATAATATCATCGATTATGCCACCGTCTGGGTTAAGTAAAACGCTATACTGTGCTTTTCCTGCCCTTAAACGGGCTAAATTAGAGGGAACTAGGGTTTGGAGAGATTGAACCAGATTATCGCCAGTTAAGATAAATTTGCCCATGTGGGAAATGTCAAACATCCCCACACCATTGCGGACAGCATTATGTTCGATTTTTAAGCCGCTAAACTGTATCGGCATCTCCCAACCCGCAAAAGGGGTAAATTTGCTGGTTTGTTGGGCAATTAGGTCGTATAAAGGGGTACGAATAGCGGGGGAAGTTGCTTCTTGGTTAGCCACGGTGATCTCGATCGAATGGTTTTCTGCCTAGAGTAGCATAGCAGTTATCAGTTATCAGTGACCAGTTATCAGTTATCAGTAACCAGTAAACAGTAAATAAGTAGGTAGGCGTTAAAAATTATCAGACACCACCCTTATCAAGGGGGGACTAAGGGTAGGGTTGATTCATGAATCAACCCTACTATGAATCAAGCCTAGGACTAAGGGGGGATCGAACCTAAAATCCATTTTTAATTTAATTATAACCAGCTACTTAGTAAACAGTAAACAGTGATCAATCATACTAAATCCGTTGAGTACAGGCTAGTTATGCGGAGAAGCAGTCATGCAAGAGGCACTCATGCAAAGGGGAATAAATAATCAGTTTTTAATAACTGGATTTAGTATCACTATCCACTGATAACTGATAACAAAGGCCGAAACTAAAACCTAATTTGTTAAGCTAAAAGCTTTGATGTACTTAGTTTATAACCTTCTTTTTAGGTAGGAGAATTGCCAGATTCTTTCTTTTGCCCCTTGCTTTCAGAAGCTGATTACTGAAAAAGTTCCCCACTTCATAATTCATAATTGATAATTCATAATTCCCACTCCCTTAACCTTTCTCGCACTCTGTCAATGGGAATTGCGAAACCGCAGCCCAATCTAACGGCATTTTCTAGGGGTTTAGGAGTGGAGGGATTATCACAAAATAAACTCGCTTGAGAAATCACTCCCACCACTTGATTTTTATCGTTTAAAACTGGACTTCCCGACTGTCCAGAAACGACAAACATGGACAAACTTAAGGATTTTTCGTTATTATCATTAACCGTGCCTTTGCTGACAGTCCAATCTTTTTGATTAAAAGGATTACCGATCGAGATTACCGGTTGATTAGGGGCAATTGGTAGGGGCGCTAAAGCTAAAGGTTTTAAATCTGGGGGAGGATTTTTTACCTCTAATACTGCTAAATCGAGCCAGTCGTTAGGGGGGGTAATGTGGAGAATTTTAGCTTTTGAACGCTTGCGTATTTTTCCCTGGGGTGGTTGACTATAATACTCGACAAAAATGCGCGCCTCTGCATCGATTTCTTGACGGGAATTCGTCACCACATGACGGTTAGTCACGATCCAAGCTCTATCTTGATCTCGTTTTAATAACCAACCAGTGCCGATCCCATTGTTATTTTTGCCGCGCACGACAATTTTAACAATTGAGCGTTTTAAATTCACCAGAGGATCACTCTTAACACTGGGAATTATCTCTGGCATTTTTAATAATTCGGGATTGTCGTGAATTAATCGCCCCCGTTGGATTTCCTGTAAAATAAATCTAGCTTCTGATAAATTGGGATCGATTTCTACGGCTTGCCGACACCAATTTAAACCCTCATCGATCTGACCGCTATTGATATAGGTATAACAAAGATTTTCGTAAATATTAGCATTCTTGGGGCTAATTTGCCGCGCCTGTTGAAAAACTGCCATGGCTGCCCCTAGTTTGCCCTGTTCTGCTAAAGCTTTACCTAGATAATTATAAATATCCCCATCTTTAGGGGCGTAAATTAAAGCCTGTCGATATATTTGCTCTGCTTGCTGCCATTTTCCCTGTTTTCCTAGGGCTTCTCCTAATTTTTTGTAGATTTCACCCTGACTAGGTATCAATTCTAGAGCTTGCTCATAGGCATAACTGGCCTCTTGCCAGAGTTGCTGTTCACTGTAGGCCTTTCCCAGATAAAAATAGGCTTTTCCCTGACTAGGATCGAGAAAAACCGCTGCTTGCAGAGCTTTCGCCGCCTCATCCCAACGTTGTAAGCTATAGAGGGCTTTTCCTAGCTGAAATTGCCCTTTAAAAGTTGGTTTAATCATAATTGCTTTTTGGTAAGCATCGATCGCCTCCGACCATTTTTCCTCTTGCGCGAAGATATCTCCCAAAGCTACTAAATGATTACTTAGGGAGGGTTCCATCGGTGGTTTATCGTTAACTATAAAGCCACGATTATATGCTTGTAAGGCTTCAGAATAGCGTTTTTGACTTTGTAAGACCTGAGCGATTTTTATATGGGCTTGGACTGAATTTTCGTGAAAAGATAAAACTGTTCGGTAGGCAGACAGAGCCGATTCCTTCTCCCCCGCGGCCAAAAGTTGATCTCCTTGCCAGAGATAAGCCAAGGCAATAAGATAAAAAATAGCAAAGGGAGCGGCGACGATGAAGGCAATAATTAAAAATATTTGCAGGGGTTTGCTAGAATAGCGGCGACCGATTTTAATGTCTTTTCTTTTCATTTCTTGGTTAGGATAGACAACAGGCTAGAGGTGGTTCGATAATCGACCTAGACCAATTTAGATGCGCGGGCCGCTTATACATATTTTTCCCCTTTCCTGTTGCCCTTTCCGCAGTTCTAGCCCTCCTTCTTTCTGGGGTGTGGATGTAATTTTGTCCAACTACTTACCGATTACTGCTGCAAGCGCCGGGTAGGATTAACATAGCGTCACCGAAGGAATAAAAACGGAAACGCTCTTGGATAGCTGCTTGATACAATGCCAGTAGTCTTTCCCGTCCGACTAAGGCACTGACTAACATCATCAAACTGGACTTGGGTAGGTGAAAATTAGTGATCATGCCGTCGATAACTCGCCATTGATAACCCGGATAGACAAATAAATTCGTTTTTCCCTGAAAAGCGGTTAATTTCTCGCTCTTAGTTTCTTTAATTGCCCCTTCCAAGGCGCGAGCTACCGTGGTCCCCACGGCGATAACCCGGCCACCTCTAGCCTTTGTTTGGGCGATTTTTTCGGCAGTTTCGGCGGAAATCTGCAAAAATTCTTGGTGCATTAGGTGTTCTGTAATATTTTCCACTTCCACGGGGCGAAAGGTTCCCACTCCCACATGAAGGGTGATATAGGTGGTATCTATACCCTTCTGGGCGAGCTTATGGAATAATTCGGGAGTAAAATGTAATCCGGCCGTGGGAGCGGCCACAGAACCCTGTTTATCAGCGTAAACTGTTTGATAACGGTCTTCTTCCGCCTCCGATTCGGTGACGTAGGGGGGGAAAGGAATATGACCGTACTCCTCCAACATATCCCAAAAACTGCGTCCGGGATGACGTTGAAATTGCAGCAGACGACCAGCAGTGTTCAGATCTCGATCGATTACTTTCGCTAACCATAATTTTTCTTTGTCTTCCGTTCGCCCTGTTTTCGGATAAAAAAGGACTTCTGAACCGACTTTAAAGCGTTTTCCCGGTTTCACTAGAGATAACCAAAGATGGTCATCTTGTTCTTCTAATAGTAATATTTCTACGGGGGCGCCCGTGGTTTTACGTCCAAATAAACGGGCCGGAATCACGCGAGTATCGTTGAAAACCAGCAAATCCCCCGACTCTAACCAAGTGGGTAAATCCCGAAAAATAGCCACATTATGACTATTGGGAGAATCTACCACCAAAAGACGGGAACTGTCTCGGGTTTCTGCGGGATTTTGGGCAATTAACTCCGGAGGAAGGTGATAATCGTAGCTGGAGAGTAATTGATCGGGGGTCATCGTCATTGTCATCATAAAAATCTTCGCAAAAGTTGGGTAATTCTACCCAGGCGAACTTCACTGAATCGGGGATTTCTCCCCTTGGTATCGAGAACGGTTTATCGTCAGACTTAGAGATATAACACTAATCGTGACTATTAGCCAATAGCCCGGCGGCCACTATGGACTATCTCTATTTTCTTGCTAATGCTAGTTTAACGCTACGAGTCACCGAATACCTGCGATCGATGACTCATCTGCCTTCCTCCGTGATGACGGTTATCCATCAGATTAACGGTTGGGTGGTCAAGGTAAAGTTTAATCAAATGCTCACTCCTTGCCAACACGGTGATTTTCGCGCCTACATGAATGAGTTAGGGATTACCTATCAACCGGAAATGCGTCTCCAGATGGTTTTTTGGAGTTTGGAAACGGGACAATCTCCTATTGATGTCATGCGTCGTTATCAAGTGGCGATTGTGTCCCATGGTACCCCGGATCAGCAAGATATAGAGGCTTTTCGTCAACAATTTACTAAGGGTTTAGGATACTGTCCGGAAACTCTGGCCTAGGGTTTATTTTATATCGGGATGCTCTTCGAGGGAATAAAGCTGCTGCGTCACTTTCCCGCAGAAAAAATAGTTTTCTGGTAAAGAAATATTTAAAATCGATTAATTTGGCATCATTTATGATCTAGGGGTTAGCCCCCTGTTCAAAGGGTAGCTGAATATTTAATCCGAAGGAATTTTCCCGTCCAGCATCTTCATTCCCTGCTTGCATGATGCCACCCCCAGCGCCAGTTAACACCATAAAACCGTATTGACTGATACAGCGTGCGAAGTCCACTGCCAGACGGTATTCACTGCTGTGGGGTTTGATGCGTGCCGAGCCAAAAATGGTAAGTTTACGAATGTGACGGTAGGGGTAAAATAGTTACTAATTCTGTACGCAAATATTGCATCTAGAATTAGCTTTGTACGCTTTGACCCGTACTGGGTTAACTACGAACCTCTCTATCGGATTCCCGCTAAAGGCGGCCTCTCCGACTACCTTTCTTCCAATATTTAAG
>NZ_JADBTB010000198.1:0-30737 GCF_020246405.1 Microcystis sp. M083S1 | reverse complement strand
TAATTGGTTGGCTAGTAAGGTTAAATTCTAGATCGATCCCCCCTTAATCCCCCCTTGATAAGGGGGGTGCCGATCCCCCCTTAATCCCCCCTTGATAAGGGGGGTGCCGATCCCCCCTTAATCCCCCCTTGATAAGGGGGGGAACTGACGATTTTTAACAGGTGCATCTCAATTTGGTCGAAATATCTAGATGACATTTTGGGCGCACGCAGTGCGCCCCTACCATTGGCGCAATAATATTATTGTAGGGGCGAATTGCATTCGCCCTCTTTGAACAACTTCTGCTGCTCACCTATAGGTGAGAGAAAATCAGAAATATTGAGATGCACCCATTTTTAACACCTAACCACTTATAAACCCCAGAGACAGTAAACAGGACCAAGAAAAACTGTTTTGGCAAACCCTAGCTAGGGACTTAAATTTGCACCTGTCTGAGATGACGACGGGGATCGGTGGTACGCTGAGATTTAATTTTCTCGTATAATTGCCGTTCGATCGCCGTTAATTCTTTGGGAGTATCGATGACAATTTTGACTAATTGATCGCCGCGTTGTCCTTTATTGTCGATCCAACCTTTGCCGCGTAAGCGCAGGGATTGACCGGAACGAATACCGGCAGGGACTTTTATCGTCACCATGCCATCGGGGGTAGGAACTTCGATTGCTGTGCCTAAAACCGCCTCATCGGGGGTAATCGGCACTTCACAGGTCAAATTATCGCCTTCAAAAGTAAAGAAAGGATGGGGTTCTAATTCCACATCGAGAAATAGATCTCCCCGTTGTTTACTCAAGGGATCGATTAGTCCTTTACCCCGTACCCGGAGACGATTACCGGTTTTAGTTCCTGGGGGGATTTTGATATCGATCATTTCTCCGGCTAAATTAACCCGTTTTTGTACTCCTCGTAAAGCTTCCCCAAAACTCAGACGCAGTTTAGCGGTGGAGATACCAGAAGTGACGGATTGCGGTGGAGTACGAGCGCCGGCAAAGTCGTTAAAATTGCTAAAATCGCCAAATCCTCCCCTCGGAGTACCGTAGGAATGGGAACCGGGGCGAGTACCGCCGGAGCGCCCCATGCGACCGAGTAGTTCATTGATAAAATCATCAAAGGTGTTGTACTGGCTAAAGTCAAAACCGGCCGAACCGAAGTCAACCCCCGGATTACCACCCGGCCAATTTGATCGCCCGGCCTGTTGCCAATATTGTCCAAATTGATCGTATTTTTGGCGTTTTTCGCTATCGGAGAGGACTTCGTAAGCTTCACTAATTTCTTTAAAACGTTCTTCGGCGCTTTTATCGTTAGGATTGCGATCGGGATGATATTTGACGGCTAATTTACGAAAAGCTTTTTTAATTTCTTCAGTGCTGGCAGTTTTACCTACTCCCAGAACGGCATAATAATCTTTATAATCTGCGGCAGGCATCGATACGCTATCTCCTTAGCAATGAGGATTCAGTCGGGATATTCCTAATCTAACTTAATTTTATCGTTGTCAGGCTTGAATCAGTGATCAGTGATCGGTGAACAGTAACCAGTAACCGGTGATCAGTGAAAATAAAGTGCCAAAGTTTTCACTTAACACTATCTACTTAAAACTCCAATCTGATAACTGATAACTGATAACTGATCACTGAAAGGGAAATTGCCGACGACGACGATACCAAGTTCCCACACCTACTAACAGAGCAATAAGGGTAAAAGCCACCATCAGGGGCAATATATCACCTTTTCCTAAAGATTTTAAACCTGCACCCATCATGACAAAGGGTAAAATTCCGGGGACAGTGCCTAATAAAGTACCGATGAAATAATCGCGAAAACGGATAGAAGTTAATCCCGCAACAAAGTTAACGATACCGTAGGGAATAATCGGTAATAGACGGATAGCAAACATATAAAATAGGCCGCCTTGCTGCATTTCTGCATCGATCGCTTGCCATTTTCCCTGAAATTTTTTGGCGGTATATTCCCGGCCGATAGTACGGGTAAAAGCAAAGGCAACTATAGCGGCCACCAAAGCGGCGATCGTTGTCCAAACTGTTCCCATAACTACCCCAAAGCTCGCCCCACCACTGAGGTTTAAGGGGGTAGAAGGCAGGATTAAAATTGTCCCGATCGTATAGAGAATAATATACAAAATGGGGGCCATAATTCCCATTTGTTTTAACCAGATCTGTAATTGTTGGGAGTCGATACCACCGAGCAGATAAACTCCGATCGCCGTGGCGATAATACAAATTATGGTTAGGATAATAACAGTACTTTTAGTTTTAGACATTTAACGGTAATTTTGGGCTAAGTGCGGGTTATAAAACATAAGATGCAGCCGGGGTCAATATTTCCCTATTGCCAAAAATATAGCAGAAATCGGCTAAGAATCGCTCTCGATCTCAATATTAGCGGGCTGCCCTATCTGTCCCCAAATTACCCCCGATATCGCTGTGGGTAGTTCAGTTAATCTCCTCGCAAACCACGATCGAAAAACCATTGACTTTATAGTTATCGGCAATTACTGTCCCTTGATCCACAGACCAACAATTATAATCGGTTTCTGCCCAAGCTGCCGTGTCAATAATTCTTAGCCAACGATAATTATTCGATGACGGGGGAAGACGAAAATCCACTGGCAGATAATACATATTAATTAACACCAAAAAATCGTGATCACCGACGGCACTACCATCAATTAAAAACCAAATACAGCGATCATCGGCAGTTAAATCGCTAACCCCATCGGGTTTTTTAAATAAATAGGTGACATCATTGCCTGCATCGAGAACCATATCGCCATAGCGGCGCTGTTTTAGTGCTATATGATTGTTTCTTAAGTGAGCAATATAAGCGGCAAAAATAAATAAAGGATTGCGTTCTTCTTGATTAGTTCCCGTGCCAAAATTATTGTGATAAGCTTCCCGATAACCCGTGGGCAGTAGATGGGGTGAACGGGTGGCAATCATATCATAATTATTCCAAGTGGCCACACTATCAATATTGTAGGGATTATTATTACCATTTTGGCTGCGGCCAAATTCATCGCCCCAGACAGTCATGGGAACACCGCGAGACAAAAATTGAATCGTCCAAAAGTTGCGTAATCTTTGGCGACGTAGGGCCTGATCACCCCCAGAATCCCAAGAATCGTTATTATTATTGCCGCCATCGGAAGGACCAAAGGGCCAGGGAGTGAGGTTATTTTTATGGTTATAACTGACCAAATCCATCAGGGTAAAACCATCGTGGGCAACAATAAAATCGATCGATTTTTGTGGTCCGCCTTGGTCGTTAAAATTGCAATAATCTCCGTTCACCTGTTCGATGAATTTAAAAGTATTACCATCTCCCTTTAAAAAACGCCGAATTGCATCGCGATAACGGCCATTCCATTCTCCCCAACCCGTCGGGAAATTCCCCACTTCGTAACCCCAGCTATCCCAAGCTTCGGCGATCATTTCGGCATCGTATTTCTTGCCTAATTGCTCGATCTTTTCTAACAAAGTATGTTTAGGGAAGAATTGTTTTTGTTTGCCCCGATCTTCTCGTTGATGACTAGAAGGAGTTCGGCCGAGGACGGGGGCCAGATCAAAACGAAAACCATCAACTCCCATGGTTTCTAACCAATAGGTGAGGGAATCAAGAACCAGATTACAGGTGACAATATGGGAAAAGTTTAATTGATTTCCGCAGCCTGTCGCTCCATCGACTAGATAATGTTCATCGGTGAGTTGATAGTATTCCACCACATCAAAACCACCAAAACTAACAAATCCGGTGACATCGTTGCTGCCCCAATTGCCCCCTTCTCCGGTGTGATTATAGACCACATCGAGATAAACTTCCATGCCTTGGTCGTGGAAAGCTTTGACCATGGCCTTAAATTCTCTGGTGGGTCCACCGGGGGAGCGATCATAAGCATAACGGCGATCGGGGGCGAAATAACCAAAGGTCATGTAACCCCAATAGTTACCGCTGGGGCGATCGTCGGGGTTATTATCGTTAGCGGTTTCCTGGACTGGTAAGAGTTCGATCGTGGTAAATCCCAGCGCTTTTAGGTATTTGGCCATATAGCCGGCTCCTGCATAAGTTCCCCTGTACTGGTCGGGAACGTTGGCCACTTCCTCAAAACCCGTAATTCCCTTGAGAATATCTTCTAAACGACTAGCAGAGGGGTGATTGCTTAAACCGCGCACATGGGCCTCATAAATGATCGCTTTTTCCGCACCCAGACGGGGACGAATCCCGGTAGAAGTCCCATCCGGAGCGATCACAATGCCTTTGGGCGACCATTTACCCGTATCGTATTGCCGCTGGATCACTCCTTTGTAGTCCCCTTCTCCCGTGGCATAGATTCCAGCATTTTCTCCGGCCGCGATCATGGCCGGGGTTTCAAGGTCGTGGGAAAGTTCTCGCGCGTAGGGATCGAAGAGGACTTTATTGGGGTTAAAACGATGGCCGAAATCGTCCACATCTGCCCGAAAACCAGCGTTACTGTGGCCTCTTTGCCATTTTTGATCAAATTGCCAATTGGGACCCCAACAGCGAAAAGCGTAGTAGCTGCCCTGGGCAATACCGGCGATTTTTGCCCGCCATATATCATCATTTGGGTTTTTTGTCAACCAGTAATCATACTTAGCGTTTTCTCCCGTCGGGCGATCGTAGATTTCCAGAAGAATCTGACTGGCATTTTTAGAATAGACGGCAAAGGTGACACTATCGCCCCGATAATGGGCCCCGAGGGGATAGGTGGCATCGGCCCAAAGATGGCTATCTAGGGGGGCATAATTACCAGATTGGGGATGATTTTGACCGATCGCTGGTATCATAAATTGGCGGGATAATATCGCCTTTGATGATAGACATTTTTCGCTCAAAGAAATAAGAAAAAAATCTAAAGCTTGCTCCCCCAGAAAAACAAGTTGTGTAATTTAACCTAGAGATAAATTTTCGGCTTGTCAACATCAATTTTCTCGGTGTAAGTCCTTCTTTGAACACTCAATTTTCTGCCGTCAGTCAACTAATTTGGTTAACTAAATCACTGACTAATTCATCTAGATGGTGTAGATTGCTATGGGAATTATACATAATTTTTCTCTCTAAAGCCAGAATTGACAATCATCTTCTAATAAACTAGGATAAATTCCTTGTAAGCGTCGATAAGCAATAGCATCCGCTCCATACAAAGGGATAGGTAAACGGGGGTCTTTGAGAGAACCATAGTGAAGTAAAGTTAATTTTAACGTAGTGTCAACTAACTGTTTTAAATTTACTTGTTCTCCTAATTCATTAACTTTTAAGCGCAAGGGACGAGGAACACCTATTTGTTCAGAAACGTGGGACGTTATCAGGATAACTTCCCGATTTGATAAAGCTAAAGCTAATCCTTTGGAGGGAGCATTTATCTGTTTTTGCTCAAAATTATAAAGTCTAGGACTGCCAGTCTTATAACATTCTACGAGAATAAATTTAGCATTAATTGCTCTCGCTCTTGCCAGTAAATTTTCAACCTCCTTTCCTTGAAATTTACCATCTCTGTAAATGAGAACTGTCTGATTTTTTAGTTCAGCTTGCGGTAAACAATTTTCCAGAATCCGTTGAGGAATTTCTTCTCCCTCGGTTAAACTATCTTCTACCCGACAGCGAACAAATTCTCCCTGTTTGCCATATAGTCGCACACTTGCACAAACATTGAGACTCCCCGGAAGATTTTTTTTAGGCATCCTTCCCACATCTAAACCAATAAAATAATCGGCAATTTCTAGAGGTTCAGCAAGGACATAGGGTAAATTTCCTAATTTGGCTAGGATCCCTGGGACAACTTGATGGAGAATATTATTATAGTTGCTCTTATTATTTAAAGTCTTTTCATAAATCATTTGAGTTATAACTCCACGATCCAGAAACTTTTTTTTAATCCAGGAATATAAACTACCTTCTTCAGTATTATCCGCATTGCGATCCTCTTGAGGAAGAAATACTAAAGCAATGTCTACAGGAATTTCTCCTCGAATTAATTGATCAACTGCTTCTTCCAGTCTAGCTCTTTTTTCGGATCCTACACCTTCGACAGAGAAATTTATTTGATTCTCTGGTGGCAAAATAGTCTCAAATTTATAAAGTTTTAATCGCTTTTCTAATTGTTCTCTAAAATCTCCTACTTTAAAACTATCTGGTTTGAGAATAGCTAAACGAATTTTACGAGCAGGATCGACATATTCTCGATGACGTTTATATACACCCCCCTTCGACAATCCTTTGAGAGTTTCTCTTTTTTCTCCCCTTTCTCCCTTACCAAATAAGATGGGAGTTTGCTCAAGAGAAATGGGAGGAGTCCAAAAGAAGTCGGGATTTTCCCTGCTGTTAATACTTCTTTCTCTTAACTGAAAACCAAAGTTATTTAAAGTCTTTTGTGCTTCCTGTTTATACAACTTTAATAGTTTTTGTCGTTCAGCATAGAAGATTTTTGTTTTCTTTAATAAGTCTCCGTAATTAACTTGAAATAAACTCTCATCCTTATCTGTCATACAGGGTTTTAAAGCTGCCAATGGATAAATATACTCCTGGGGATTTTTGCCAAATTGTACCGCCACCACTGGTTGCGCCAGATGAGCTTCTTCTAATTTTCTTCGACTAATTGAACCTGTGGCTTTTGTTAATAGATACTCTCTTTTTTCCCCAATTGTACCCGCTATTTTAATAATTTTAGCTGTCCCATTAGTTTCTATAGTTTTAACCTTTAACCCTACTAATAATTTAACAGCATCTTGTCTATAGGGATGATTTTCATAAAACTGTTCTAAATCTCCACTATAGACAATACTACTTTCAATAGTTAAACAAATGGCCGGATCGGTGTCATTGATGATTTCTGCCCAAAAGTTAACTTCTCTCCTTACCTGTACTTGGTTTTCACTTATCTCACTATCTTTAGGAAAAACTATTGGATAGGAAAATTTACCAAATATTTTCAGAATTCTAACTGCTAATTGTGCTGTGACTAAAGCTGTTATCTGAAAGTCTTTTAGCCAATGAATAGAATAATAGTGATCGCCAATATCTTCTCGTAAAACCTCTTGAATATCTGATAAAGCTTCTTTCCACTGTTGTGGAGAGGGAAGAGATTTTTCATCTTTAGCTAATACCCAAAAACAATTATCTTCAAAAACAACCACCACATTGGGAAACTTCCGACTGAATTGCCAACCAAAACGATTACCTATTTCCCTAGTAAGTTGATAATTAAGCTTAAAACAATTTAAACAACTATTCTTGAGAGTTAAGGAACTAATTTCACTCAAAAAAAGCGGGGAATTGGCTGTGTTAGCTGCTGTGTAATTCATGATCTAAACCTCCTTATTTGCATAATCACAAATCGATGTAAAAGGACAATAACGACAGGCATAGCCACTTTGGGGCGGGAAAATATGATAAAAATCTTCGAGGTGATCTTTATATTTTTTTAGTTGTTGCTGATGTTTTCTCGACAGGAAAGCTAGTTCGATTTTAACTGCTTCTATTGCCTCGGAAGACAGGGAGATATTTTCTGAGCTTGTTTGGGTTTCTAAGTTGTAAAAAGAAGCGACAATTTTTTCCTGAGGATAAAGGTAACTAGCCGCCAGTAAATAAACATGAGCCTGACGACGATCAAAATTAGATTGACCAGTTTTCAAATCTAAAATATGTATAGTGTCATCAGCTTCTCTAAAAATACAATCAAAGGCAGCGGACAAATTAAACCGATAGTTACCCTGCTCGATAACAATAGGTTCTGGATAACCTTCATCGCCTCTAGATAAATTAATAATCTCTTTATTCAATAAAATTGGTTGTTGATAGTAATTGTTTAAAATTACTAAAACCCTGGCTTTAATTTCTGGATATTCTTGATTTAATTGCAGGATTTCTGCGACTTGTTCCACCCCATCAGAACCGGATAATCTCGCCGGCTCTTGATGAAACTCAAAAACTCCTCGTTGTGCCAACTTACCAATTTTTTGCACTTGATTATCTTGCGATAGTAATCTTTGAACTTCTGGTTCTTTGTTTCGCGCTTTTTCAAACCCCCGTTTTGTCTGACAATGCCAATTCTCATAGCCAATCGCCGGTTTAAGCGATCGCCAAAGACTATAGCTCATCGGAGGATACCAAGGCTTTTTGGGAAACTGACAGGACACAATTTTTCCCCTCGGTCAGGATAATGCTAGGATGATACGGCAGTGTTTGCTCTGGTGTTGACTAAAATAATCAACACCAATAAACTAACTCTAGCCTATGTTGACTGAAATAGTCAACCCTTGATATAATTTTTTTTGAGCGATTGAGAGAAAAGCAGTGTCAGAAACATTTGGACAGGTTATCCGCAAAGCTCGTCGAGAGGAAGAATATAGTCAGAGAGAACTAGCTAAGTTGATTGGGGTGGACTATACCTATCTATCGAAGCTAGAAAATGATCATGCGGGTTATCCTCCTAGTCAGCAGGTTATTGAGTCCTTAGCGACTCATTTAAAATTAAATGCTCAAAAATTAGGAGAATTAGCGGGACGACTGAGTTCAGATGATCAAAAAGTCTTCAAAGAATTAGTTCAAAAATACCAACAAATGCCGATTTTATTGCGTCGCATGAAAGACAATCCCAATTTTGCTAAAAAAGTCATTTCTGAGGCGACAAAATTAGATGAGCAGGAGTAGATATCTTGGATATTATTAAACCCTATAGTTTTATTCCCAAAACAGTGATTGAAGCTCAGGCAGACAATATTCTTAAGAAAGTAAAAGCTCATCGTCGTCGTCCCTTAAAAAATTGCGATATTGCGGAAGCAGCAGCCGATCATTTTGATTTGGCTATTGAATGGACGGATATAAAGCCAGATAAAGAGGGAGAAATCGCCGCAATGATTATTCCCACAGAAAAGAAAATTATTCTCAATGAAGATGTAAAATTCTTAAAAGATTCCCAAAATTCATCCCTAGCAAAAGAAGGTTTTAAAAATTCGAGTTTAGCTCATGAAATTGGTCATTTTGTCCTTCATATTAATCAAACCGCTGTCTCTAACTTTTTCGAGCGAATCAATCAGGGAGATTCCTTAGAGACAATTCAACCTTTTCTGTGTCGGACAGTTGATTCTAGCCAAAGAATTGAATGGCAAGCTCAATATTTTGCCAGTTGTTTACTAATGCCGATGAGTGAGTTAGAGAAAGCCATCAAGGGACGTGACTTGACGAAATGGGGACATCTGTATGCGATCGCCGACGAGTTGGGAGTAACTATTACTAATCTTAGAAGTCGTTTAGAAAGTCTCCATTGGATTAAAGTCGATAAAAAAGTAATTTACCCCGGCAGTAATTTTCCTAAGAGATAGCTTAAATGTTCGGAGGGAGATTTTGCCCGTATCGAGCGACTTATTTACTAATAATTTCGGCGGTTTGCGAGTTAGGAATCGGTTCAAAGTTGTGGTCGTCAGCCAGATATTCGGGATAGGTGGAGAATTGGGGTAGTATTTCTAGGGTAAAAGCTTCGGCAGCTTTTGATCGATAACGATTCGGGTTAATAATTACCGACAAAGTGCGTCGTATTTCCACATCTTTAATTCGGGTAGCGTGGATAACTCCCATTTGTAGTTCTTTTTCGATCGCTGTTACCGAGACAAAAGCCGCCCCTAAACCCGATTGTACGGCATTTTTAATCGCCTCGATCGAGTTAAGTTCCATCTCCACTTTTAAGCGTTTGGTATCGATCTCGCAACGAGTTAAAACCTTGTCGATGACTTTGCGAATCGTCGATTGGGAATCGAGGGTGATAAATTTTAGTCGATATAAATCCTCTTTTTGAATCATTTCTACCTTAGACAGCGGATGAAAAATCGGCAGGACTAAAGCCAGTTCATCTTCTGCGTAGGGGATAATCCGCAGGGTTTCTTGTAATTCGGCGGGAACTTCCCCCCCGATAATGGCTAAATCCACTTGACCGTTAGCAACGCTCCAAGAGGTGCGACGGGTGGAATGAACTTGTAGCTGTACGGATACTTCTGGGTATTTTTGCCGAAACAGACCGATCATGCGCGGAAGAAGATAGGTTCCCGTGGTTTGAGAAGCACCGACGATTAGGGTTCCCCCTTGCAGATTTTGTAGATCTTCGATCGCCCGACAGGTTTCTTGACAGAGAGTGATAATTTTTTCGCCGTAGCTTAAGAGTAGGTGTCCCGCTTCTGTTAATTGAGCTTTCCGACCGCCCCGGTCAAATAAAGGCACATTTAGCTGTTTTTCGAGGTTTTGTACCTGAAGACTGACCGCCGGTTGGGAGACATACAGGGTATCTGCCGCCCGTTTAAAGCTTCCTTCGGCGGCGATCGCTTTGAGAATTCTCAGTTGGTCTAGGGTGAAAGGAATGTCGGTCATAGAAAGCCTCAAAAAGAGCGACAGGAGAAGGGGAGGGCAATAGCGACAAATCTTAAGCCAGTGCAGATAAATACACTGAATTGACAGTACCACACCACGGGGATCAATGCTTCAGCTAGTTCGATGATCGGTTATTTTAGCTGTCAGCCTTGAATTAGTTATCAGTTATCAGTTATCAGTTATCAGATGCAAGTTATCAGTTCACTGATTAAGCTGTTGACTATAGCGCTTTTCACGTTACTGAGGTATCGACAAGTTTTGCCAACAAAGGGTTTAAGCCCCTTGCCCATGCCTCATTCTGATGAAAACTGCTATATCTAAATTACTCGTTAAGATTGCAGGGGAGCAGGGAGCAGGGAGAGGCAGTTTGAGCATTTGTACTAAAATTTTTAATACGCAGTTTAAATTCAGTACAGTTTACTAGAACTCTTGCAAATTAATTAGGGCTTGCTGAATAAATCTAAAAACCTTGTTGGATAAGAATTTTAGACTTTTTTCCCATCAAAAAGTGCCAGACATTGGGGTGATCGGGGGGAAGTTTAGGCACTTTTTCCCTGAAAATTAGGTAATTGACCCCCTGAAAATCGCTAAAACCCTACACCCTACACCCTACACCCCACACCCTGCCCCCACGAAAAACTTTTTGCCGCAAACCCTAATTATATGTTATAATTATCGACTAACTAATTTTACCAAAAAAATAGCTAATCAGTACATTGGTTCTGAATAAAAATTTGAAGTTTAACTTTTAACTCAAAACTCTTTAGAGATGCTTTAATTTGGTTATCAAAACCTCTTTATTTAAGCAGCACAAACCATCTCAATTATAAAAATTGAGAATAAATTACCCTTGACTTGATTAATGTTTGGCCACTTTTAAGAAGCCTCTGTACTTATCCCTAACTCATAATTATAAATAGCCGCTAACAAGTTAACTATTAAACCATATCTTAGACGACTATTTCGATATTTACAGGATAATATTTTCAAGATTTTGAGTTTACTGTTTATAGGTTCAATGATAATTTTTTTTGTGGCTAAAGCCTTGTTATACTACTTTTCTAAGCCTGTGAATTTCTATTTTTCGGTGTATAAATATTACTATGATATTGAGATATTCCCTGGTAACTACTGTCTTCTATGCTGGTAGTTAAAAGATGAAAAAGAACTCGACTTTTTTTAAATAAACTAAAATCATGACCACTGCCTTTGATCCGGAAGACACAGATCATTTCCTCGGTATTTTGATCAGCGTATATGTTTTTTGAAAAGCAGACAGGAGGCCATCGGGGCATCCCCACTGCGCTAGGCTGAGAGTGGGGAATTCCCGTGCCATATTTTCGTTAAGGTCTTTATCTCGGCTGACCTCATTTCAAATCATCTATAGTATTTTCTACTTTTCGCCATTTACCTCTATACTTAAGTATTTTTTAATATTTACTTTTGTGAGGATTGGTCAGGTTTTATGAAGTAATGCTGCGGATGGAGGGAAACGCCGAGAATTTGTGATATCCACACCTCAAAATCGTGGATTGGATAAGCTGCCCCCCCCGTCAAGGGATTTACCATTGGTTTCACCAGAATGGTAAACATTCCCAGACGATTTCCCGCTAAAACATCGGTAAACAAGCGATCGCCAACCATAGCAATTTGTTGGGGGGGGAGACTCATAGCTGCCATCGCTTGCCGGAGTTTGCGTCGAGAGGGTTTCACCGCACCGAGGAGGTAGGGAAGTTGTAAATTATCAGCGATCGCACCGATGCGATTTTCACTGAGATTATTGCTTACCAACCAAATCGGTAGATAAAGACGCAAGGAATCGACCCAACGCTGTAAATCGTCAGAAACCGTCGTTTCCTGAAGGGGAACAAGGGTATCGTCCACATCGAGAATCAATCCCTTAATCTGATGCTGACTCAAAATCTCCAGAGTGAGACCGAGAATCGTATCCCCTAAAATTAAATCGGGTTGTAGAATTTTTGCTCTAGTCATTAACTTCTCAAAAATAACTGGCAGCGAGTCGATCGAACTCAGCTTGCTCAAAAAACCGTTGCCCTATTTAGTATAATTGACCGACTGCCTCTGAAAATCTTGCTTGGCCGATCCCTTCACTTGGCCGCTTGAATCACCTGTAAACTGCCACCAGCGTATAATTTTTGTTGACAATCACGAAAACCGATCGCCTGTAAAGATTGGATCAGATCCCTATCGATAAATTGCCAAGCGGTATGGGTTTCAAATAATTGCAAAAATAGGGCCAAAGAAGGCCAAAAAAGCGGGTTAGTGGGTCGATGAAAATCCACGAGGGCAAAAATTCCCCCCGGTCTGAGAACTCGATACACTTCTTTAAGGATTTCCTGTAACTGCTCTGGTTCCATTTCGTGGAGAGCGGCGCTAGTATGAACAAAGGCGAATTCTCCGGCACTAAAGGGCATTTTTTCGGCTAATCCCTCCACATAATGCGCTTGCGGCACCGCTAAACTAGCTCGCTCCAGGGCCCGGGGAGAGACATCTAAACCGGTACAGTGATCGGATAGGGGGACTAAATAACGGGTGGTTTGACCCGCACCACAACAGAGATCGAGGATAGGGTCATTTTTAGCGATTTTTAAACCTTCTAGGGCCAATTGCCGAAAACGAGACTCCCCACCCACCGCTAGGGCAGCCAGACGGGAGATACCATCGTAAAGCCATTGATATTGATAACTGAGGGGACGTAAAATTGTAGCCAAGATCAACCTCCAAGATTTGATTAAGTTCTCTGTAGCCTGTAATTTGTTTTAACGGTTCCACCGATATATTGTTAAACTTGGTAAAGAATCTGAAAATTTAAAAATTATCTGTTAACACTATGGGTCGCGTTGGCGTTTTATTATTAAATTTGGGTGGGCCGGAGCGGTTAGAGGATGTGCGTCCTTTTCTATTTAACCTTTTTTCTGACCCAGAGATCATCCGTTTACCGATCAAAGGATTACAAAAACCGTTAGCTTGGTTAATATCGACGTTAAGAGCGAGTAAATCCCAAGAAAATTACCGTCAGATCGGCGGTGGCTCCCCTTTACTCAAGATTACGGAAGCACAGGCCACGGCACTGCAACAACGTCTCGCGGAAATGGGCCGCGAGGTGAGCGTTTATATCGGGATGCGTTACTGGAATCCCTTCACCGAAGAAGCGATCGAGCGGATTAAACGGGACCATATCAAAAAATTGGTTATTCTTCCCCTTTATCCCCAATTTTCCATCAGCACCAGTGGTTCCAGTTTTCGTGTGCTGGAGGAAATGTGGCAGCAGGATCCCTATCTGCGTTTGACGGAATATACTCTCATCCCCTCTTGGTACGATCATCCCACCTATCTGAGCGCTATGGCGGATCTGATTGCGCGAGAGTTAGAGCAGTGTGCTAATCCTGACCAAGTACATATCTTTTTTAGCGCCCATGGTGTCCCCCAAAGTTATGTGGAGGAAGCGGGAGATCCCTATCAAGGGGAAATTGAAGAATGCACTAGGGCGATCATGCGTACTCTAAACCGACCCAATCAGTACACTTTAGCCTATCAAAGTCGCGTCGGTCCGGTGGAATGGCTAAAACCCTATACTGAAGATGCTTTAAAAGGGTTGGGAGAGCAGGGAATTAAGAATTTATTGGTCGTGCCGATTAGCTTTGTCTCGGAACACATCGAAACTCTGCAAGAAATCGATATAGAGTACCGAGAAGTGGCGGAAGAAGCGGGAATTGAACATTTTCAGCGAGTACCGGCTCTTAACACTCACCCGATGTTTATCGAATCTCTCTCCCAGTTAGTGGTAAAATCCCTAGACGAGAAACCCACCACTTTCGAGCAAATTACCCATCCGAAAGCGAATATGAAAATGTATCCCCAGGAGCGTTGGGAATGGGGAATGACAACGGCAGCCGAGGTGTGGAATGGCCGATTAGCGATGATCGGTTTTCTGGCAATTATTATCGAATTAATTACTGGTCAAGGACCATTACATTTTGTGGGTTTATTATAACCTCGATCTTCGCTGCCATTGCTTTTGACGGTAACTACCAAAATAAGGTTGGGTTAAACATAGTTAAACCCAACCATTGGCGATTTTATCTTCTCTTAGGACATCATATTAGCAGAACGAACATTAACGTTAACTTCTAGCCTGCCATTGCCGAGCATATCTAACCCAGTGACGCTAAACAGATTAGCTTTAATCCCCCTTTCCTGAAAATTAGCCTGTAATTCTTTGATGAGAACCTCTTCCACTTTCCCTTCATCATCTGCTAGAGCTTGGACGATTTTAGCGGCGAAAGAGCCAATTTTTGCGCTCAATATTTCTTCCACATTGGTAATCTCGATAATAACCATTGATTTTTCTTCTTAGTAGAGGACAAATAGCTTAACAAGCCAATAAGAACAGAATTTGCGAGAAAATAGAGCTGCTCTCATCTTAGGAATCAGTATAACCTGCACTGTTCCCCCCCAAACGTAAATAGGCTTCAATAAAGCTATCTAAATCCCCATTCATTACCCGGGTAACATCGGTGGTTTCCACATTACTGCGGAGATCCTTAACTAATTGATAGGGATGAAAAACATAGTTACGGATTTGATTGCCCCAAGCGGCCTCCACCATATCGCCGCGAATTTCGGCGATCGCTTGAGCCTGTTGTTCCCGAGCGATAATTAACAATTTCGCTTTTAATAAAGCGAGGGCTTTTTCTTTATTTTGTAATTGCGATCGCTCTTGGGTACAACGCACAGCGATGCCTGTGGGAAGATGAACCACACGCACGGCAGTTTCTACTTTATTAACATTTTGTCCACCTTTTCCCCCCGATCTAGTGGTGGTAATTTCTAAATCTTTATCGGGAATTTCTACCCTCACTGCATCATCGCCCAAAATTGGCATTACTTCCACCCCAGCGAAACTGGTTTGACGTTTACCATTGGCATTAAAAGGGGAAATTCTGACTAACCGATGGGTGCCTTTTTCTCCTTTCAGATAACCGTAAGCATAAGTTCCAGCAATCTCAATTGTCACCGATTTAATTCCCGCTTCATCTCCTTCTGATATTTCGGCTAAAGTGACTTTATAACCCTGTTTCTCGGCCCAGCGAGAATACATTCTCAGGAGCATTTCTGTCCAGTCTTGGGCATCGGTTCCCCCAGCCCCCGCATTAATCGTTAAAACCGCTCCTTTTGCGTCGTAGGGACCATTTAAAAGTTGTTGCAATTCCCAGCGATCGAGGTCATGCTGTAAATGAGTTAAATTGTCCGTCGCTTCTTCTAGTAAAGTTCGATCGGATTCTAATTCTAATAACTCGATAATTGCCTTAGTATCTTCTAATTGTTCACACCAACCCTGATAGGTTTCTAAAGAAGATTTACATTCATTTAGTTCTTGCAGGGTTTTTTGAGCAGTATCGGGATTATCCCAAAAAGTGGGGACGGCTGCCACCTGTTCTAAGTCTTTAATTTTAGCCCTTAAAGTGGGTAAGTCAAAGATAGTCCTGGGTTTTACCCAGGCGCGATCCTACTATCTCGATACCTTTTTTTAGTTCTGATATTTCCATGTTTTCAGTTATCAGTTATCAGTTATCAGTTATCAGTTACTCTAGAAGTCAGGAGTCTGGGGAGTCAGTCCCGATGAAAAAATTTTCACCCCCACAGAGGAAAGAGGTTTCCTTCCCTACACCCCACACCCCACACCCTACACCCTCTTTCAAGTCAGGAGGCCGGAGTTGAGAGTTAGGGTTTTAGGGTTTTGGGGTTTTAGTTGAAATTCCCCCATTTCCCCATTTCCCCAATCTGTTACCCGTTCCGCAGTTCCAGCGTTCCCTAAAATGGTACGATCGATCCGCGCAGGGGAGCAAGACTTTGTAAAGCGTTTTCAGCCTTATCACGACTACTAAACGCGCCTATTTGCCAGACGCGACGACCTTGGTGGGAAGTGGGGAAAGCGTCGGGATAGAGAGAACGAACTTTGCTGCGATCGCTCTCGTTTTTAGCTTCAATTACTACTTTAAAGCCTTTGCGGCCACTATTGCTAGTATTGCCACTACTGGGATTAGCAGCGGGTCGATTAAAAGTGATTACGTCTGATAAACTTCTGGGATTGCCTAGGTTGCGCGGTGGCGGTGGTGGTACAATTGCATTATTATTCTGAGCATTGGGAGGAGTCAGGGGAGGTAAATTAGAGGTAACTGGGGGTGCTGGGGTAGAATTTTGCTCTGGTACTGGATTAGTGACCACTGGCTCAGGATTGCTCTCTACTGCTGTTTCTGCAGCGGTAAAGGTATATTCTCGCACTTCGGGATTAGCAGGAGGATTAACGGGTGTTTCTGCTTTGACGGATTCTCTGGGGGGGGGTGTGGGGGGGATAGACGATTGGGTCCCCGCGAGTAATTCCGGGGGAGGATTGAAACTGGGACTATCGGCAGTTAGATAGATATGACTGAGATTTTGACCAGCTAGACTACGTTTAGTAAAGCGCCAGCCATCGATGAGATAAATTTGGATTAAACCGCTCCCTAAACCTTTTGTCCGTCCAATAATTACCTCCGATTGCCTGGGATTGCGGGGGGTTCCTACGAGGACTAATTCCCCGTTGCGTTGTACGATACGCAGCAGGTATTCTAAACCGTAATCTTTGCCCTGAATGCGAAGGGAATAACCGTTACTGTCGGTGGCCCGTTCACAACTGCCGGTAAAATCGAAATCGAGCAGCAGAGGCTGAACAATGGTCGGTTCTGTGCCATTTACCGCCCAACATTGGCGTTTTCCCTGGATTTGTTGCAAAATCAGTAAATCGTATTTACCGTTACCGTAGGGTCGGGCAATAGCGATAAAATCCTCTTGATTAACTTCTCTTTGTTCAAAGAGAGTCGCTTGACTCGGTGTAGTCAGGAGACAACTCCCTAGAAGTGAAAACAGTAGGGTAAATTTTAAGGATGATTTTAGATTCATAAATAGGGAGCGTTGTTATAGAGATTGTACTTGCATTTATTTTATCGATCTAGACGTAAGCGAGAGAATTTTGTTTTCTTGGAAGATAGCTAGGGTTTGTTCAATAAATCTAAAAACCTTGTTGGGTAAAACTTTTAGACTTTTTGGTTTCCAAAAAGTACTAGATCTGGGAGTGATCGGGTGGAAAATTCAGGTACTTTTTCCCTGAAAATTAGGTAATTGACCCACTCAAAATCCCTAAAACCCCACACCCTGCCCCCACCGAAAAACTTTTTGCCGCAAACCCTAGTTATTACTCGACCTAATCCACAGTAGGATAGAGATTGCTGAAAATTGACTCTTGAGTAGAGTGGCAACAAGATGGCGAAAGCGGCGATTATTGGATTGGGAAGATCGGGAATAGCGGCGGCAAGATGCTTAAAACGGGATGGTTGGCAGGTGACATTAAGCGATCGCTCTGATTCTCCCAGTTTACAAGCAACCAAAACCAATCTGGAAAGGGAAGGAATTATTGTCAATCTTGGTCAAAATCTCAGTCTAGAGGCTTCGGACTTGCCCGATCTTATCGTGGTTAGCCCCGGGGTGCCTTGGGATGCCCCGATTTTAATTACTGCCAGAGAAAAAGGCATCGATACGATCGGAGAATTAGAATTAGCTTGGCGTTATCTGCAATCTTCCCCCTGGTTGGGGATTACGGGAACTAACGGCAAAACCACCACCACCGCCCTCTGTGCCGCTATTTTTCAAAAAGCGGGGTTAAATGCCCCTTCCTGCGGTAATATCGGCTATGCTGCCTGTGAATTGGCTTTAAAAGCCGATAAATACGATTGGATTATTGCAGAGATTAGTAGTTATCAGATCGAGTCCAGTCGGGATTTATCTCCGAAAATCGGCATCTGGACAACTTTTACCCCCGATCACCTCAGTCGTCATCAAACCCTGGAAAATTATTATCAGATTAAAGCCTCTTTACTGCAAAGAAGCGATCGCCAAATCCTCAACGGTGATGATCCCTATCTGCGTCAAATCGGTGTTAGTCAATGGCAACAAGCTTACTGGACTTCTGTGCAGGGCAAAGAGGCGCTTTTGGGCGATCCTAGTCGTGGTGTTTATCTGCAAGATAACTGGATCGTGGCTTTTGGGGAGTTAATTGCCCCGGTTAATCTGCTGAAAATGGTGGGTAGTCACAATCAGCAGAATTTGCTTATGGCTGTGGCCGCCGCTAGATTGGCGGGAATCGAGAAAAAAGCCATTACCGAAGCGATCGCTACTTTCCCCGGGGTTGCCCATCGTCTAGAGTACATTTGTACTTATAAAGGACTAGACTTTATTAATGATAGTAAAGCAACTAACTACGATGCCGCCGCAGTGGGCTTAAAATCTGTCCCTAGTCCGGCGATTTTAATCGCGGGGGGGGAAGCAAAAGCAGGGGATGATCGGGCTTGGATCGCTGAAATTAAGGCAAAAGTCGCCACCGTGCTGCTTATTGGTGACGCTGCCGCCGATTTTGCCCGTCGTTTACAGTCAGCAGGTTATCAAGATTATGAATGTGTAGAAACGATGGACAGGGCAGTTCAACGCGCAGCCGAACTAGGACCAGCAAAAGAGGCTAAAGTGGTGTTATTATCGCCCGCTTGCGCTAGTTTTGACCAATACCAAAGTTTTGAACATCGCGGCGATCATTTTCGGCAATTGTCTTTACAGTTGTAGGGGGATGGGGAATTATGAATTATGAATTATGAATTATGAATGGGGGAGATGGGGGAATGGGGGGATGGGGAATTATGAATTATGAATTATGAATTATGAATGGGGGAATGGGGAGATGGGGGAATGGGGGAATGGGGAATTTCAACTAAAACCCCAACACCCTAAAACCACAACACCCGCGTTGCAGACGACTAAGACGCAATTTTTGTTCCCCAAGATACTATTTTTTGGCTAAGTTGGGTAAGATCAGGAGGAGTTAACCAAAAAAATTAAGAGAAAAAAACGTGCTGGGATCGTTCTTCCGTCTTGATCATCTTTTTAACAAGCCCCTAATTGCCTGCCTCTTGTCCTGTGTTGCTGTCTTACTACCGATCCCAGTTTTAGCGACACCGGTGGCAGTGTTAAAAAGTCAAGAAAATGCCAATCAATGGACAGCTATCACTGATCGTTTGCAAAATGTCGGGGTTAATTACTGCATTCTTCAGAGTAATCAGTGGCAAAGCGACGCGGATTTAAATAAAATTAAGGTTCTAATCATCCCCAACGTCGAGACTATTTCCGGTTTACAAGCTAGTGTCTTGAGTCGTTGGCTGAATCGCGGTGGTAAAATTATCGTCACCGGTCCGGCGGGAAATCTTTCGGAACCTGCGGTGCGTGATCAATTGCGATCGCTATTTGGGGCTTACTGGGCTTATCCTCACTCCCAAGCTTACACCCTGCGGCCGACTAATTTAGGTGAACTGAAAAACCAAAAACCTTTAGCCAGCAGTCTCCTCGGTGGTGTGGTTATCCCCACGGGAGTTAATAGCCAAACCGTAGCCGTCTGGGGAGCGCGCAACAATCCCCCCGCCGTTGTCCTCAATAATAACTCGATCTTTCTCGGTTGGCGCTGGGGCAGCGATGCCGTCGCTAATCTCGCCCTCGATAGTGCTTGGCTAGAAACCTCCCTGCAACGCTACGGCATTAATCGCAGTTCTTCTCTTAACACAATTGCCCCCTATTGTCAAGGAAACTCAACAATAGTTAATAATATTAACAATACACCAACAGCGACCGCACCCCGTCCCCCTCTACCCCCGACTGCGGAAACTTCAGGTAATGAAACGGCGAGATTAAGTCCGAATACCGAAGCAATTCCCCCCAGAGCAAGTCTAACTCCTCAACAAATTAGCCAAATGACGGCGGAATTGCAGGGATTAATCGGGCGTTATGGAGCGACTCTCTTAGCTTTAGAGGCCAGCAATAATAACACCTTAACTACTGATAAATCCCTAGCACAAGCATTTCATGATCGTGCGAAAAACTCCCCCACCACAGATACCGCCAGACGATTCCGTTTAGCCCTAGAAAATGCCCAAGTAACCTTAAATAATTTTCAGAATTTAATCGCTCAGGGGGACTATACCCAAGCGCGAGAATTTTGGTTACAAGCGAGGCGAAATCTTTGGGATAATTATCCCACTAATCGACAATTTGCCCAACCAGAAATACGGGCAATGTGGTTAGATCGAGGCACGATCGTAGAAGCTAAAAATGAGGAGGATTTAGCTAAAGTATTCGATCGCATGGCGGCAGCGGGTATTAATGTGGTCTTTTTCGAGACAGTTAATGCTAGTTATACTATTTATCCCAGTCAAGTTGCCCCCGAACAAAATCCTTTAACCAGAGGTTGGGATCCCCTAAAAGTTGCCGTTAAATTAGCCCATGAACGCAATATGGAAATCCACGCTTGGGTGTGGGTTTTTGCGGCGGCTAATCAAGCTCATAATAAAGTATTAGAGCAACCATTAGATTATCTCGGTCCGGTTTTATCGCGTAATCCCGATTGGGGGGCAACTAATAAAAGTGGTGGTTCTTTTGATTACAGTCAAGGCACGAAAAAGGCCTTTTTTGATCCTGCTAATCCCGACCTACAAAACTATCTTTTATCTCTTTACGAGGAGATTGTCAAGAATTACGATGTGGATGGCTTGCAGTTAGATTATATTCGCTATCCCTTCCAGAATCAAAATTCTAATCAAACCTATGGTTATGGTAAATCCAGCCGTTGGTTATTTAAACAAATGACGGGAGTTGATCCCATTACTTTAAATCCCCGGGGTGCTTTATGGGAACAATGGACTAGCTTTAAAATCCGTCAGGTTGATACTTTTGTTTCGCAGGTTTCTACTCGCTTAAAACAGATTCGCCCCCACTTAAAAATGTCGGCGGCGGTGTTTCCCCTAGAACAAAAAGAACGATTATATCGTATTCAGCAAAACTGGGAAGAATGGGGACAAAATCAATGGATAGACCTGATCTTTTTAATGACTTATGCTCTTGATACAGGGACTTTAGAAGAAAAAACTCAGTCTTTATTTGATCGCCAAATTGCAGGAAATGCTCTGATTATACCAGGTATCCGTCTGTTAAAAGTACCCGATCAAGTCATGATCGATCAACTACAATTTATTCGCAATCTTCCCACTTCGGGATTCGCTCTTTTTGCCACAGAAAATCTCAATCCCAACTTGCAAACAATTCTTAATCGCATTCAGGGATCGATAATTACCAAAAAAGCTGAACCTTTACCTCACCGTCAACCCTTTAAAACGGCAGCGGTGCGGTTTAATTCTCTGCGTCAAGAGTGGAGTTTTTTAATAGTGAATAATCTATGGGCAATGGAGGAGCGAACCTTAAAAGCTTGGGGGCAAGAAGTGGACGAAATGGCTAATCTATTAGAACAATTAGCTACTAATCCCAGCCCTCGCAATTTGACTTTAACTCAAAATGCTTTAAAGCGATTTAGCTATCAATTTAAATCTGTGATGTCCAGACAAAAAGATTTATCTGCCTATCAAATACAAGTCTGGGAAAATCGCCTCGCCACCCTACAAAGTCTCCTAAGTTATGGTCAAAGGGTTGAGTTTTAAGTAGTCGTGCAGAATTAATTTCCCAGTAGAGATAGGCACTCTGGCAAGAGACAGCCATCAGCTGTTTTATCCCTACTCCCCTGGTCCCTAATCTGTTTCCCAGCCCCCAAAACCCGATCAAAATAAAAGACAGCCAGAAGCCTTTATTCAGCTTCTGACTGGTGGAATTTAACGACGACGGGTTCTTTGTCGTCTTCGGGCTACTGCTTTACGCTTTCTCTTTTCTTGAGGGGTTTCAAAAAATTGATGCTTTTTGATATCCGCATAAATTCCCGCTTTCGCTACCTGTCGCTTAAAACGACGTAGGGCTGATTCGATCGCCTCGTTCTGACCAACTACCACTTGGGTCATTAACCTAATTCACCTCCTGTAATTGCTCTCTGCCTAAAAAATGCCAACTTCTAACTATAGCACAATCTAGGGTAAAAATCGATCAAGGCGGCCTTTAATTAGGGTTTACTGAAAGAGTTTTTCGTGGGGGCAGGGTGTGGGGTGTGGGGTGTGGGGTGTAGGGTTTTGCCCATTTTCAGGGGGTCAATTACCTAATTTTCAGGGAAAAAGTGCCTAAATTTCCCCCCCGATCACCCCAATGTCTGGCACTTTTTGATGGGAAAAAAGTCTAAAATTCTTATCCAACAAGGTTTTTAGATTTATTCAGCAGACCCTAATTAAGGAGAAATTTAACGGGAGTCCTCTTGCTCCATTTAGATAGCTAATTTGTTGCTGTTAGCAATTATAGCTCTCAAAAGGGGGTGGGAATGATTAGATCAAGTTTATTTTCGGTCTGAGGATGACGAAAAGATAATTGTTTAGCGTGTAGGTGTAAACGGTCGGACTGCTTACCATTATACAAAAGATCGCCTAAAATTCCTATCCCTAATCCCGCTTGACTATGAACGCGAATTTGATGGGTTCTTCCCGTGTAGGGAATAAATTCTAGCCGAGAATAATTGCCTTCTTTACCGACAACTTTAAAATAGGTTTGACTAGCTTTTCCCCTTTGCCAATCCACAGTTTGATAGGGTCGATTTTGCGGATTTCCCCAGAGAGGTAGGTCAATTATACCTGATTCTCGCTCAATAATTTCTGATAATATAGCTTCGTAGATTTTCTCCACTTCTCGCCGTTGAAATTGTTGGGATAAACAACGATACATATCTAAACTTTTAGCTAGTAATAATATACCAGAAGTTTCTCGGTCTAAACGATGAACTGGAATGACATTTTTTCCCTGACGACGAAAACGATTGACCACAGCATCTTGACTATCTTGATAACGTCCTGCTACCGATAATAATCCTGCGGGTTTATTAATAGCAATTATTCCCTCGTCTTCGTAGATAATTTCTAGGGATGAACGTAAACCAGAAAGTAAAAAACCCATGAGAGGTTGACATCTTTCTTGACAAGCGCCATAAAATTCTCCCTGTTTTCTATCTCGATTCGATTCTCCCCACCAAAATTCGGCCATGGCGACAGGTTTTAATCCTTTCATAGCGGCATAATTTAATAATTTCGGGGCGCAACATTCCCCTGTTCCCGTCGGTAACAAATTACTGCCCATCAATTTAGCTAAGGAGAGAGATTGTCCAGAAAAGTTGTTTAAACAGTAGGATTGATACAGCAATTCCTGTAACTGTTTGGAGAGTTTTCTACGCTGTTGCTTAAGCTCAATAATTCTCTGATTGGCTACGTTTATTTTATCAATTAAGGGTTCTAAAACTTGTTTTTGTTCCTGTTTTAATTGCTTTCTTGCTCTTTTTTCCTGACGACTGATATTATTTAATTTTTCTAATTCTTCTGGGTTTAAATTTCCTAAATTTCTTAATCTATCTCGTTCCTGTTTATGGGTTTGATGTTGTTGCTGTAAAGCTTGTATTTTGCGCTCAAAATTTGCTTGATTGAGTCGATATAAATTATGTTCGGGAATTGATTGTAGGTCAATAATTTCCTGTTTAATTGTTTCTAAAAGTTGCAAAACTCGCTTTTCTTCCAGCATAATTTTTTCTCTCCCCACTAGGGACGGAACCCAGCCAGCAGCTTCTCCCTGTCCAGAAAAAGCTTTTAAAATTTCTATTTCGCCAGCGGCATTTTCTCCTAACAAAATCCCATACATTTTACCTTGAGGATTGGTGATAGTTGTCATCAAATCTTGGGCGATTTTTTCAGCCAAAAGAGTGCGGGGCAAGCGCAATAACTCGCCCGTTTCGGGACAAATTCCTTGATAATAATAAGTAACTTCCTTCACTCTTTAAGAACAGGAAAAGGGGCCAGAGATACCCCTAAGAAAAACAATTGGCAAAGAAATCAATAGTTTCCTGTAAAGCGACAATAAAGCTATCAATTTCTTCGCGGGTATTATAAAAATATAGACTTGCCCGCGCGCTGCCGGAAGCATCAAAAAGGCGGTGTAGAGGTTGGGTACAGTGATGACCGGAACGAATAGCAATTCCTTCGTGGTCTAATAAAGTAGCTAAATCACTAGCATGAATCCCTTCCACATTAAAGGCGGCTAAACTAGCCCGACCTTGGCCCGTTAAACTAGGTGATGGCCCGTAAATTCTTAAACCCTCAATTTCTCCTAATTTTTTGAACAAATAGGCGGTTAACTCTTCTTCGTAGGCATGAATATTATCCATCCCTAAACCCATTAAATATTCTACCGCAGCACCGAGGGCAATCGCTTCGCCAATAGCGGGGGTTCCCGCTTCAAATTTGTGGGGCAGTTCGGCACAGGTAAAATGGTCTAAATAGACTTCTGCAATCATTTCGCCACCACCAAAAAAGGGCGGCATTGCCTCTAAAATCGCCTCTTTGCCATACAAAAATCCAATACCGGTGGGGGCGCACATTTTATGACCACTAGCCACCAACCAATCACAATCTATGGACTGCACATCAATGGCTAAATGGGGGACACTTTGACAGGCATCAATTAATACTTTCGCACCGACTTGATGGGCAAGGCTGACTATTTTGGCAACGGGATTAATACAGCCTAATGTATTAGAAACATGGAGGACAGCAACTAATTTAGTTTTGTCAGATAACAAGGATTTATATTGTTCTAAATCAAAGCTTTCTTCGCTGGTTAACTGCACATATTTAATCACTGCTCCCGTCTTTTGGCAGACAATTTGCCAAGGGATTAAATTACTGTGGTGTTCCATCACCGAGAGAATAATTTCATCCCCTGCTTTCAGGGTATTTAATGCCCAACTGTAGGCGACTAAATTAATCGCTTCCGTGGCGTTGCGAGTATAGACAATTTCCTGACGAGAAGCGGCATTAATAAACCTAGCCACCTTATCTCTGGCCCCTTCGTAGGCTTCCGTTGCCCGGACACTTAAAGTATGCGCCCCCCGATGCACATTGGCGTTATCTTTTTCGTAATAGTTTCGCAGGGTTTCTAATACTTGAATTGGTTTTTGGGAAGTGGCGGCACTATCGAGATAGATAAGGGGTTTATCGTGTACGGTTTGATGGAGGATAGGGAAATCGGCGCGGACTTTTTGGGCGAGGGTTTTTTCTTGGATAATTGTCATTTTAGTCAGGAGTCAGAGGGGTACTTTGGGCGGGTTGACACCCACCCCGGTAGAGTTATTCCACACTGCGACAGGCGACGCATTGCCCCAATCTTTGGCGGAGGGATTCTAGAGGAATTTTAGCTAAAATCTCGGCCGAGAAAGCATCAATTAACAAACTGCGGGCGGTGTCGGCACTTAAGCCCCGGCTTTGCAGATAGAATAAATCATCGGCTTCCAGTTGGCTAACGGTTGCCCCGTGGGAACATTTGACGTTATCGGCGGTAATTTGTAATTCCGGTTTGGTGTTGACTCGTGCCTTGTTAGAAATTAACAAATTCCGATTTAACTGGGAGGCGTTGGTTAATTGGGCGGGTTTGGGAACAAACACTTTACCATTAAAGATGGCGTGAGCGCTACCATCAACTATACATTTATGCAGTTGCTTGGTGATGCCGTGGGGATGGTTGAGATAGATGGCGCTGTGGGTATCGGCGGTTTGTTGTCCGGTAATCATGGCTAATCCGTACAGATTTGTCTCGGTTTGTGCTCCTTTTTGCAGGACATCGAGGTTATGACGGCAGAGTTTAGCTCCTAGATTTATCTCGTTGAGAGTGTAACGGCTATCGTGCGCTTGTTCAATTATCGTGCGTCCGATGTGAAAACCATCTCCCGATTCCCGTTGTACTCTGGTATGGATGACCTCGGCGTTGGCTTCGAGGTAAATTTCCGTGACAGCGTTGGTGAAATAAGAGTAATTTAGAGGTAAATCGGAGCAATGTTCGGCTAAAGCTCCGTAATTCTCGATAATATTGACACTAGCTCCAGTTTCCGCCACGATTAGGCTATGGGGCTGATAAAAGCGGGGAATTTCCTCCACAACGGTGATAAATAGGAGATGTATCGGGGTTGTGACGACGGTGTTAGCGGTGACGTGAATTACTGCCCCATCGCTTAGTCCAGCTTGGTTGAGTGCGGTAAAAAATTCGGGTGTTTTTTCTTTGCCTAGATAGTTGACAAGAACATCTTTTTGTGCATTGGCGAGATTACCGACGCTGACACCGGGGGGTAAAGCGGAAATATCGGACAATTCGGGCTGATAAATGCCGTTAACGAAGACTAGGTGGCTGTTTTTGGCTTCGGGCAGTAAAAAAACAGCTAGGGCATTTTTATCGATTGTAACGGTTTGGGGGGCGCGAAAATCGATCGCCCAGAGTTGACTTAAATCGGTGAATTGCCATTCTTCATCTTTTCTGCCAGGAATGGCTAATTCTTGAGCTTTACTGGCTCCCGATTCTCTTAATTCGAGAATTTTACCGTTATCGATAGTGGGAACCGTTTCTCGCGACAATTTTAACAATAATTCTCCTGATTGTTCAGGTTTCGTGATTATGGCTGTCATTGGTAAGAGGGGGTGGGGTTTGGGGGTTGGGAATTATGAATTATGAATTATGAATTATGAATTGGGGAGAGGGTAGAGAGGAGAGGGGGAGAATAAGTAAAAATAATCTCCTGACTTGAAAGAGGGGGTGGGGTTTGGGGTGTGGGGTGTGGGGTGTGGGAATTATGAATTATGAATTATGAATTATGAATTGGGGAGAGGGTAGAGAGGAGAGGGGGAGAATAAGTAAAAATAATCTCCTGACTACTGATAACTGATAGCTAGATTATTTAACGGCTAATACTTGTTCATCGAGGAAATCGTAGCCAGTTCTTTCTAATTCAAGAGCTAATTCTTTACCGCCACTGGTGACAATGCGCCCATCGTACATAACATGAATAACATCGGGTTCAATGTAGTTGAGCAGACGCTGATAGTGAGTGATAAGTAAAAAAGCGTTATCGGGAGTAGCTAAGTGATTGACTCCCTGGGCAACAATTCGCAAAGCATCGATGTCTAAACCGGAGTCAATTTCATCGAGAATTCCTAAAGTAGGTTCTAATAAAGCCATTTGTAGTATTTCATTACGTTTTTTCTCACCACCGGAGAAACCTTCGTTTAAACTTCTACTAAGAAAGCTAGGATTCATCTGGACAACTTCTAGTTTTTTCTCGACCAATTCCTCAAAGTCAAAACTATCTAATTCTTCCGAGCCTAGATGTTTTTGTCTGGCATTATAGGCAACGCGAAGAAAATCGAGGTTACTAACGCCGGGGATTTCTAGGGGATATTGGAAAGCGAGAAAGATCCCCATAAGCGCTCGTTCATCGGGTTCTTTGTCTAAAAGGTTTTCGCCTTTATAAATTATTTCTCCCCCAGTTACTTCATAATCGGGATGTCCAGCGATTACTTTGGAAAAGGTGCTTTTTCCTGAGCCATTGCGCCCCATAATTGCGTGGGTTTCACCTGCTTTAATTTCGAGGTTAACTCCTTTAAGAATCTGGTTTCCGTCAATACTAGCGGTCAGATTTTTTACCGATAAAATTACTTCACTCATGAGATGTTTTTCTAGAACAAAAATATTAGTTTTGGTGGTTGACGGCGAATCATCAATTGATGGATAAATTGTCTTAGCTTTTGGTGGGTTACGGCTATCGCCTAACCCACCCTACTTTATTGATTATCCGACGGTTCCTTCTAGCTTGAGACTAAGGAGTTTATCAGCTTCGGCGGCGAATTCCATCGGTAATTTACTGAGGACATCCTTACAGAAACCACTGACTAACATAGAGACAGCATCTTCCTCGGAAATACCCCGTTGTGCGAAGTAGAATAATTGGTCTTCACCGATTTTAGAGGTAGAAGCTTCGTGTTCTACTTTAGCACTGTTGTTATCCACCTGAATATAGGGAAAAGTGTTAGCTTCGGCATTATCTCCAATCAGCATAGAATCACACTGGGAGTAATTTCTTGCTCCCTTGGCTTTCGGTCCCATTTTCACTAACCCGCGATAACTATTTTGGGAGTTACCCGCCGAAATTCCCTTAGAAATAATCGTACTCTTGGTGTTGCGGCCAATGTGAATCATTTTCGTACCTGTATCGGCCTGTTGTTTGTTATTAGTTAGGGCAATTGAGTAGAATTCCCCGACGGAATTATCGCCGACTAAGACACAACTGGGATACTTCCAAGTAATTGCCGAACCAGTTTCCACCTGCGTCCAAGAAATCTTAGAATTAACTCCTTTACACAGACCCCGTTTAGTGACGAAATTGTAAATACCTCCCTTCCCATTGGCATCGCCAGCGTACCAATTTTGCACCGTCGAATATTTAATATCCGCATTATCGAGGGCGACTAATTCCACAACGGCGGCATGAAGTTGATTACTATCGTACATCGGAGCGGTGCAACCCTCTAAATAACTTACCGATGCCCCTTCTTCAGCGACAATTAAAGTTCTTTCAAATTGTCCCGTCTCACCGTTATTAATCCGAAAATAGGTGGACAATTCCATCGGACAGGCGACACCTTTGGGGATAAAAACAAAGGAACCATCGCTAAAAACAGCAGAATTAAGAGCGGCAAAATAATTATCACCCACGGGAACTACACTGCCGAGATACTTTTGTACTAATTCAGGATGTTCCTGTAAAGCTTCTGAAATAGAACAGAAAATAACCCCCTGTTCTGCTAGTTTTTCTTTAAAAGTTGTGGCGATAGAAACGCTGTCAAAGATAGCATCGACGGCCACGTTAGAAAGGCGTTTTTGTTCCGAAAGGGGAATGCCTAATTTTTCAAAGGTTTCGATTAAAGTGGGGTCAACTTCTTCAAGACTGTTGAGTTTTTCTTTTTTCTGTTTGGGTGCAGAGTAGTAGATAATATTTTGATAATCAATGGCAGGATAGGAAACGTGCGGCCAACTGGGTTCGGTCATCTTTTGCCATTGATGGTAGGCCCGGAGACGAAAATCGAGCATGAATTCCGGTTCCTTCTTTTTCGCCGAAATTAGGCGAATAATCTCCTCATTCAAACCGCGGGGGATGGTTTCCGATTCGATATCGGTGATGAAACCGTACTTGTAGGGTTGGTTAACGAGGTTTTTAACGGTGGTTGCACTCATGGGGGTTAGTGTTCTCTCTACGCGGTAGGCAGGGGAGGCAGTTAAACAACAATAAAGTTGTTTAAATTGATTATATAATAGATTAACAACAAAGCTGTTGTCAAAGTCAGGGAAAATTTGAGAGGATGCTGGTAAACCTCTGTTATTCAGGTTACTCTGGAAGGGTAGTTGGCCGCTCCTTGACCCTCAGCAATTGTACGCTAAAGCCTCTGTTTTTGGTATCATGACCACGACTCAACCCGCCTCGACGAAAGACGATATTCTGCAATATTTGCTCAAAAACGGTCAATCTACTGCCCAAGACTTGGCTGAGGAGTTAAGTATTAGTCCGCAAGCGACGCGCCGCCATCTTAAGGATTTGGAGGAGGAAGGACTGATAGAATATTTTGCCGTACAAAATAAGATAGGACGGCCCCAGCACATTTATCGTCTCAGTCGTCAAGGTCGTGGCCGTTTTCCCCATAATTACGATAATTTCGCCGTTTCTTTCCTCAATACTCTCGTGGAGACGGTGGGAGAGCAACAGGTGGGGGAAATTCTCAAAAAACAGTGGCAACGCAAAGCGGCAGAATATCAATTGCGCCTCGGCAAGGGGTCTTTAGGGGAAAGAATGAGAAAATTGCTGGAAATTCGCCAAGAGGAGGGTTATATGGCAGAATTAGTGGCACTGGAAGCAGAAAATAGTTATATCCTGGCCGAGCATCATTGCGCTATTGCTGAGGTCGCCGGTTCCTATCCCAGTATCTGTGGCCATGAATTAGAAATGTTTGCCATGCTGCTTCCCGATTGTACGATCGAACGGACTCACTGGATCAATCAAGGTGAGCAACGATGTGGTTATCTAATTAAGTGCAAGGGATGACAGAGAAAGATTAGAGATTTTCATCGGGATTTATGCCCAATTCCCGCAGTTTAGCCGCTAATTTTGCGGATTTCTGCCTTTCCTGTTCAACTTGGGTTTCTGCCTGTTGTGCCGCTTCTGCGGGAGTGGGTACTAATTCCCCTTCGGGGGTAAAATAGCGCAATTTATTGGCAGATAAACCCAAATATAAGCCTAATTGTTGACTCCAGAGCCGTCCCTGAGCATTGGGGGTAATCGGTTGATATTGACCGCTAATTAGAGTAAATCCTTCAAATTCTAGGCTTTCTGGGTCAAACCAAAAATAATCGGGAGTGCGAAATATATCTTGATAAATTTGTTTTTTCTCCTCTCGGTCAACTTTGGCGGTACTATC
>NZ_JADBTB010000197.1:0-6696 GCF_020246405.1 Microcystis sp. M083S1 | reverse complement strand
TTGGAGTGATTGGGGGGAAAATTTAGGGATTTTTTCCCTGAAAATTAGGTAATTGACCACCTGAAAATGGGTAAAACCCCACACCCCACACCCCACACCCCACACCCTGCCCCCACGAAAAACTTTTTCAGCAGCCCCTATTTAGAGCGTTTGTACTGGATGCGACCCGGGTGTGCTGCCATAAAATATTGTTAACCTTTGAGGTTAACAATATTACAAGGGTCATCTACAATGGATATTGTATTTAAGGAAAAAAAATTTGAGAACGAATGCAATAGCCAAAGACTACTGAAAAAACAGTATGGAGAGAAGATGGCTAAGAAAATCAGGCAAAGACTCGACGACTTAAAAGCAGTTATTGTCCTGGAGGAAATGCGATCGCTGCCGGGACGTTGCCACGAATTGTTACATAACCGTGCTGGACAACTATCTCTAGATTTAGTTCATCCTCTCAGACTAATTTTTGAGCCGGCTAATATACCGATTCCTCAAAAAGCAGACGGGGGAATTGATTGGAAGAAAGTAACCGCAGTCGTAATTATTGGCATAGATGACACCCATGACTAATACTATTGAGAACAGATATGCACCGGATTTTATTTCTCCACCGGGAGAAACCCTTGCCGAAATCCTAGAAGAAAGAAATATGTCTCAATCGGAACTCGCCCAACGCATGGGCAGACCAAAAAAGACTATCAATGAGATAATAAAAGGTAAAGCGGAGATTACTATCGATACCGCCTTACAGATAGAGTTAGTGTTAGGAACTCCCGCCAGTTTCTGGATAGAGCGCGAAAGACTTTATCGGGAATATTTAGCGAGAAAAAATGAGAATCAAAGATTAAAAGGTTATTTAGGCTGGTTAAAACAAATTCCTTATCGGCAGATGACTGAATTAGGCTGGCTCAAGTTTGATGAGGATAAAATAGAGCAATTACGAGAGAGCTTGAATTTTTTTGCCGTTGTCTCCCCTGAGCAATGGGAGGAGATTTGGGGGATAAATTTATCGATTGATTTTAGAAAGTCTCAAGCATTTGATAGCGATCGAGGGGCAATAATAGCATGGTTACGTCAAGGAGAAATAGAAGCATCGAAAATTAATTGTGCTGATTACAACGAGTTGAAATTCAGAGATGCCTTGCGACAAATTCGTTCGTTAACTATTAAGTCTATCGAGGTATTTCAACCGCAAATGATCGAGCTTTGTGCGGCAGCGGGGGTTGCCTTAGCCTTTGTCCCTGAACTTCCGAAAACAAGGGTACACGGTGCTACCCGTTGGTTAGGTTCTCACAGAGCTTTAATTCAATTGAGCGATCGATACAAAACAAATGATCATTTTTGGTTTTCTTTTTTTCATGAAGCTGGTCATATTTTATTACATGGGAAACGAACTTTATTTTTAGAGGGGCAAGATAAAGATATTCGAGATAAAATTAAAGAAAAAGAGGCGGATGTTTTTGCGGCTAATTTCTTAATTGCTCCCAGAGATTGGCAGAGATTTATCGCCAATAATTCTCTGAATAAAAAAGCTATTAATCAATTTGCCGAACAACTAGGAATACACCCTGGTATTATTGTTGGTAGAATGCAACATGAGCAAATTACTTCTTATCAAAACTATAATGATCTTAAGGAGAAATATTGTCTAAATACGCAGAATTCCTTTTTGGTATTGACGAGCGACTCCCCAAAAGGAAAACTTCCTATCTCACCATTAAGAAAACTGCTGTAAGCGGAGATTACTAAGGATAAATTTGGCAATAATTGACAAATTTAGCATTAGAGACAGGAAATTGCGATAACATCAAAAAAAGTCAGGGAGAGGATAGTTATGCTCGATCTTGCGAAATTAGCGGCAAAAATGCCAGGGATTAGTCAACATTTTCAACAGGAAGTGGCAGCTAGTCGCGAGCGAGTGCAACGGGCTAAAATTCTTTTAGAACAGGCTCAACAGCAACAGGAAAAACTACTAGAACTCTATCATAACTGGCACGATCGCCTAATTTTCTCTGTCGCGCTACCGATCGAACCTCTCGACACCCGCATTACTATCCTTCCCCCCCCCGAAAGTCATAGCGTTTTTGCCACGGATGGTTCCCAAATTGCCCCTTCTCACCACGAAATCGCCTACTGTTATCTAATTAACATCGGTAGGATCATGTTGCACTATGGTCAAAATTTACACCCTCTCCTCGATAGCATTCCCGAAGTCTATTACAAATCAGAAGACCTCTACATTTCTAAACAGTGGGGTATTCGCGTGGATGAGTGGATGAGTTATCGTCGGACGGTATTAGAAAGCCAAATGTTAGCGGAAATGGCTACTCGTTGGGTAAAACCCCCTGGGGCCCATTATGAACCAAATTTAGCCCTCGTGGATGGTTCTTTGATCTATTGGTTTATCGATAGTCTCCCCCCGGAAGCAAAAGATTTAATTTTGCCACCGATTTTTCAGTCTTGGGACGATTTAAAATCAGCTAGAATCCCGCTTATGGGTTATATTAGTGCTTCTCGTAGCACGGAAAGCTTAAATTTCCTGCGTTTACAATCTTGTCCCCATGATACTCCCAATTGCTTGATCAATTGCGGTGATTTAGACCCAGAAAAAACCCCTTGTCGCGTTGTCGATCCTCTCCGGGATGCCTCTCTCTGGGGTTATTTATTGGAACCGGGGCAAAGAAGTCCTTTTTGGCGCAGTTCTTTGAAAATCCTCGATCTTTATGGGGATGAACATCGCATTTACTTCTGTTATCTCCATGTGGGGACGGAAATCGCTAGGGTAGAGGTTCCTGCTTGGGTGGTGGAGGAGCGAGAATTACTCGATCGCTCTTTGAGTATTTTACTGGCCCAGGTGTTAAAAGGTTATGGTTATCCGATCGCCTTAGCGGAAGCGCACAATTTAGCGGTGATTAAAGGTGGCGATCGCCTGCGTTTTTTTGCCCTTTTGGAACAACAAATGATTAAAGTCGGTTTACAGGATGTGGGAACATCTTATAAGGAAGCGAGAAAACGCAGTAGTATCGCTTAATTGAGGAGGCAGCAGATGGGGAGTGGTCACTGATAACTGATAACTGATAACTGATAACTGATAACTGATAACTGGTCACTGATAACTGATCACTGATAACTGGTCACTGATAACTGATCACTGATAACTGATCACTGATAACTGGTCACTGATAACTGGTCACTGATAACTGATAACTGATCACTGATAACTGAAAAAGGTGGGAATTACCCACCTTAAACTTGATTTTTGCTGAATTTTTCTAGCGACCGCTTCGATCTTGATCCAAGACGCTGACGGGGAAATTATTATAACCAAGGTGATGTTTGCTAGTTTTTTGAATTTCTTCTTTAATTTGATCTAGATCAACATAGCGATCGGCTACATTAATTAAACTATCACTGGTCATCGATCGCAAACTAACCACTTCCACTCGCGCACCACGGTAACTGACGGAATCGGCAGCATAGGCTAAATCCCCATCACCACTGACAATTACTGCGGTATCATAGGAACCCACTAGCGCCATTAAATCCACGGCAATTTCCACGTCAAGATTGGCTTTTTTGGAACCATCGGGTAATTGTACTAGATCTTTAGCGATGACTCGATAGCCGTTGCGACGCATCCAGAGGAGGAATCCCTGCTGTTTTTCGTTAGTGCGATCAACTCCAGTATAAAAGAAGGCCCGCAAGAGACGAGAACCGGCAGTTAAACGACAAAGTAATTTGGTGTAGTCAATTTCGATACCTAATTGCAGGGCTGCATAAAATAAATTGGAACCATCGATGAAAATCGCCACACGACCGCGATTTTCTAGCACTTGTTCGGGGGTGAAGACTGGGGCTGTGTCATAATCATCAAACATTTTATTTTTCCTCGTTTGTTAAAAGTTTAGTGTTGGGTGTTTGCCAGTTGTGTCCCAAAGGACAACAGACCTTAAAAAATAGAGTTATCAAAAAATTCCCTTAGGAATCGTTTAACGGCAGTTCTAGTTTAGAAAAGATCGGTTCAGGTGTTCCTAGTTGTGGATTTGTGGGTAATCCCCATTGACAGTGTTGGGAAAAAGAGACACCATCAGGGAAGTTTTCCCCATCCTCCGACCTGAAAGTATTAAAATCAATAACAAAACCTAGTTGTTGATAAATTTTACTGCTTAAGGTCGGTATTATCGGTGAGAGTAGGTAGGCAGAGAGTCTTACTGATTCCAAAACTGCGTAGAGAACCTGTTCTACTGCTGCTTGTTGTTTCTGTTTAAATAAACTCCAGGGCGCACTCTCATCGATAAACTTATTACTAGCACGAATTAACGCCAATATTTCCTCACAGGCTTGATCAAATTGTAGCGCATTGTACTTCTGTTCAACAATGCCCCCTAGATTGATCCCCATATTCTTAAGGTGATTATCGTTGGGGATATCTACACCGGTCAACTGGGGGGGGTTATTTTGGCAGTATTTTTTAACCATGCCTAGGGTGCGATTGAGGAGGTTGCCTAAATCGTTGGCTAAATCCGCGTTAAGAATATTAACAAATCTGGTTTCCTGAAAATCGCCATCCTGTCCTAATTCAATCTCTTTAACGAAATAGTAACGGACGGCATCGGCCCCATAGCGATCAACCAAATCGAAGGGATCGAGGGTATTACCGAGACTTTTGCCCATTTTCCGCCCGTCTTTGGTCAAAAAGCCATGGCCGAACACTCTTTTGGGCAAGGGTAAACCCGCCGACATTAGCATAGCCGGCCAATAAATGGCATGGAATCTTAATATATCTTTACCGATCAGATGCAGATCGATCGGCCACCATTTGGCCAAGGCATTTTCTAGGGTGGGTTCGTCTTCGGGGTCGAGAAGGGCGGTAACATAGCCAAGAAGGGCATCAAACCAAACGTAGATGGTATGCTTACCATCGTGGGGAATGGGAAACCCCCAAGCCACATTAACCCTAGAGATGGAGAAGTCCTGTAGTCCCTGGTTGACGAAGTTGAGAACCTCATTACGTCGGCTTTCCGGTTGAATAAAATCCGGTTGTTCTTGGTAAAGTTGTTCTAGTTGCGTCTGATATTTAGAGAGACGGAAAAAATAGTTTTCCTCGTCGCGCCATTCGGCGGCCAGATTAGTATGAATGGGACAACAGCCATTATCTAACAGTTCTCTTTTTTCCTTAAATTCTTCACAGGCGACGCAATACCAACCCTGTTGGCGATCGAGATAGATATCGCCCTTTTCCCAGACTCTTTCAAAAAATTCGTTAACAATTGCCTGATGACGGGGGGCGGTGGTGCGACTAAAGCGATCATACTGGATGTGTAGCTTTGCCCAGAGATTGGCAAAACTGGTGGCGATGCGATCGCAGTGTTCCTGGGGATTGAGTCCTTTGGCTGCCGCGGTTCGTTCGATTTTCTGTCCGTGTTCGTCGGTTCCTGTAATCAGGAGGACAGAATTGCCCTGTAACCGCTGCCATCGCGCCATAACATCCGCTACGATCGTCGTGTAAGCACTGCCGATGTGAGGGATATCGTTGACATAATAAAGAGGTGTTGTTAAAGCAAATGTATTTCGCTCATTTAAATCATTCATGAAATTTATTTTTTTAAATAGACGAGGCTGCCCCGAGGCTGATCCGTAGATGATTGGGACATAATCCCTATATTTTATGATCCTCTAATTCTGTTTTATCCTTTAGTTGTGATCTAAGTCAATAAAAACAATCTTAAGGCCGATTTTTTTTTTCCATGAAGCTGCTTACCCCCCTATCCACCTCTCGTTTAATTCTTGATACCACGCGCACGAGTCTGTTTACCGTCGGTCAAGAAAATCTACCCGGCCAAGGAGTGGCGATCGTGGTAAGTAACCATCGTAGCTTTTTGGACGCGCCGATCTTAATTCAAGCTTTGGGCAAAACTCTCCCGATCGCCTGTCATCACTACATGGGAAAAACCCCGCTTTTGCGGGAATTAATCGGAGAATTGGGCTGTTTTCCCTTTGATACCCCCGAAAAACGCCACCGGACTTTTTTTCGGCAAGCAACGGATTTTTTACAGTCCGGACGATGGATCGGTTTATTTCCAGAAGGTGGATCGCCGATGTTAAATTTGACTGCTCCTCGTCAAATTAGCCCTTTTCAAAGCGGATTTGCCCATTTAGCCCTGCGTTGTCCCGTGGAGAATTTATTTGTCTTACCTGTGGCTATTCTCTCCGAGTCGGAAACTGTTATTAGTCCTTTTCCCGTGCGTTTGCTGCGCTGGTTAGATACCACGGAACCTTTATTCGATCAAGATGGTTGGCATCCCGTTGTCTTTTATCATCGTGTCAAGGTGGCGATCGGTCGTCCCTATGGAATTACTGAAAGCGATCGCTCAGATTATCAAGGTAAACAAGGAAAAAAAGCCCTTAATCGTTTAATTGGTCATTGTCAGTCGGAAATTAGCGATTTATTGCTGAAAGGGTAGGTCAGGAGTCAGGAGACAGGAGAAAGGAGGCAGCTTTTTTCTTCCCACTTCCTAACTCATAATTCATAATTGATACTGGAGTGATTTGTTATAAGTAGGGTTTGCTGAATAAATCTAAAAACCTTGTTGGATAAGGCTTTTAGACTTTTTTTCCCTGAAAAAGTGCCTACCATTGGAGTGATTGGGGGGAAAATTTAGGGATTTTTTCCCTGAAAATTAGGTAATTGACCACCTG
>NZ_JADBTB010000196.1:0-14886 GCF_020246405.1 Microcystis sp. M083S1 | reverse complement strand
CCTGATACTAAAAGAGTTGGTACCTTAATCTCAGCAAATTTACCAGGCATAATTTCCACTGCTTTTTTACTCACAGATGTATAAATTGTGCCTAGGGCTGCCTCATAATCTGCCGCTAAAAAATCTTCTAAAAAAGCAATTCTTTCTGATTTTGGGATCGATCGATGCAAAAATCTCGCCATAAATAATTGATCGGCAAAAGGTACTTTTAAAAACCAATCATAACGAAACTGTACCACATACTTACCGAATTTATGGAAGGCAGCAAAAGCCGCTTTATTATACTCAAAAATGCCATTACAGGTTAAAACTGCTTTCACCACTCTTTCGGGGTACATAGTAATAAAAAAAGTCGCCACCGATGCCCCCATAGAGTGACTATTGAGATAGACTTTTTCAATTTCCAAACTATCTAAAAACAAGGCCAAATCAAGGGCATATTCTTCTAAATCGTAGGAAAGATCGGGGGATTTTTCCGGCAATTTAGACCGACCAAAACCCCGCATATCGTACAATAAACAATCAAAGCGATCGCAAATTGCCGCAGCCGTTGATCGCCAATAGCGTCCCGATCCTCCCCAACCATGAATAAACACCATCACCGGCTTTTTCTGGGCAGATTCCGATTGCCGAATCCACTCGTAATAGTGAGGAACACCGCGAACAGTGATTGTTTTATCGATTATTTGAGTTTTCATGATAGATGTCGTCTTCCAGATTATCCCAAATCTTAGCCAGTGCAGTTTCGCTGACTTTTTGCCAGAAATCCGAGTTTGTCTCCTCCGGGATGAGGGTGACTAAAACCCTAGTACCCTCTGGAATCGGCACGGATTCGAGGAGTTCGATCCTGCCTTCTTTGACGATCGCGGGAACGGTGTTCAGCATGGTTAACCTCGATTTTTCCCCTTAAGCGGATTCTTGACTGGGTAGAGAGGAAGGATGAACCAATAGATCTGCCGTGGAACGTTTTTCCACCATTTCGCGGGTGATTAAACAGCGTTTCACGTCTTTGCGCGAGGGCAATTCGTACATGACATCGAGCATTAATTCCTCGACAATACCCCGTAGGGCCCGGGCCCCGGTTTTGCGACGATAGGCCTCTTGGGCGATCGCTAGGACGGCATCAGATTTAAACTCTAACTGTACATTGTCCATCTTCAACAGTTTTTGATACTGTTTCACCAAAGCGTTGCGGGGTTGCGTCAGGATAGCGATTAAAGCTTCCTCATCCAGGGGTGAAAGCGCCGCTAGGACGGGAATCCGACCGACAAACTCTGGAATCATGCCAAATTTGACTAAATCATCGGGAGTCATTTGTTTTAATAACCCTGCCGCTACCTTATCCTTACTAGCTTGGCCATCTCCCGGTTGAATAAAGCCCATGGATTTTTTACCGAGACGCTGATCGATCACCTTATCTAAACCGACAAACGCCCCACCGCAGATAAACAGGATATTGCTGGTGTCAATCTGAATACAATCCTGATAGGGGTGTTTGCGGCCGCCTTGGGGGGGAACATTGGCGATCGTTCCCTCTAACATTTTCAGTAAAGCTTGCTGTACCCCTTCTCCGGACACATCCCGGGTAATCGAGGTATTTTCGCTCTTGCGGGCAATTTTATCGATTTCATCGATGTAGATAATGCCTCGCTGCGCTTCTTCCACGTCTAAATCTGCCACTTGTAACAGACGCAAGAGAATATTTTCCACATCTTCCCCCACATAACCGGCCTCGGTTAACGTGGTGGCATCGGCGACGGCAAAAGGTACATCGAGGATTTTAGCCAGAGTTTGAGCTAGAAGGGTTTTTCCCGATCCTGTGGGACCAATTAACAGAATATTAGATTTTTGCAGTTCGATGCTATCTTCTGGACTACCGCCACTGGCTTTTTGGGTTTGGATATCTTTGAGGCGTTTGTAATGGTTATAAACGGCCACAGAAAGCACTTTTTTCGCCTCATTTTGACCAATAACGTAGTCATCGAGGTATTTTTTAATCTCTCTTGGTTTGGGAATTTGTTCCCAAGTGGTTTTGTTTTGGCCCGATCGCCGTTTGTTGGGACGTTCCTCCACTGGGGCGACCGGACTGGGCGGTTCCATCAATTCCTCATCAAGAATTTCGTTACACAGTTCCACACACTCGTCACAAATATAGACCCCCGGCCCGGCGATTAATTTTCGCACTTGTTCCTGGGATTTGCCGCAAAATGAACACTTGAGGTGGGAGTCGTATTTAGACATAGTTTATTAATTTACAGGGAAGTAACGGGAACGGTAGGATCGGGCAGTTCGGGACGGGAAATCACCAGATCGATTAACCCATATTCTTTGGCTTCGACGGCCGACATGAAAAAGTCCCGTTCGGTGTCGTTGGCGATGCGATCGTAGGGTTGACCGGTGTGATGAGCCAGCATGGTATTGAGTCTCTGTTTAATATAGAGGATCTCTTTGGCTTGGATGGCGATATCACTAGCTTGACCTTGGGCGCCGCCGAGGGGTTGGTGAATCATGATCCGGCTACTGGGTAGGGACATCCGTTTACCTGCCGCGCCACCACAAAGCAGGAATGCTCCCATACTAGCGGCTAAACCGAAACAAATTGTCGCCACGTCGGGGCGAATTTGTTGCATGGTGTCGTAGATAGCTAGTCCGGCATAAACGGAACCACCGGGGGAGTTGATATAAAGTTGGATATCCTTTTCGGGATCCTCTGCCTCCAAGTAGAGGAGTTGGGCGACGATCGAATCAGCGACCTGATCATCGACGGGGGTTCCCAGAAAGACAATTCTCTCGCGCAAGAGTCGAGAATAGATATCAAAAGCCCGTTCACCCATGCCAGACTGTTCGATTACCACGGGTAAAACGTTAGCTAAGGAGTTTCTCCCCGTGTTGGCGTAGATAGCAGGGCGACAATTACTGGTAATTGGGTAGTCAGGTGATCTCGATTCGAGCATAATTTTTTCGGTTCCGCTATCACAATCTTAGGGGTTTTGCTTGGCTGTGGAGCTTTTACTGGCAAATGTTAAGCATCTTTAGCACTTCTGTCCATCTATTATGCCCTAAGTTTCCCCCGGTTGGCAGCAATCAGTTATCAGTTATCAGTGATCAGTTATCAGTTATCAGTTATCAGCCATCAGTGAACAGGGATATCGGGAGAAAAAAGCTGATGGCTGACGGCTGACGGCTAAAAGGCTGACGACTTCAAGATAGCCAAGGGTTATTCTTCCTCGGCTGCCAATACTTCCACTTCGGTGAATGGGAAGGTTTCTTCCGTTTCCTCCTCCTCGCTTGTTTCTTCCTCTAGGGAACCTTTGGGGACGAGGGTGATAGTAGCTTTTTCTTTCAGCCATTCCAGGGTGTTTTCCGCCAGGATTTCTTCGGTGATCACCTGTTCCAGACGCTGCATATCTAGGTCGCGATCGGACAATTGCGCCATGATTTTAGCGATTTTTTCGGCTACTGCTTCGGGACTGACTTCAATGCCCGCGACTTTAGCCAATTCCTGCACCACCAGAGTCTGTTTCAGACTTTCGAGCGCATCGGGACGGGCTCTTTCCCGCATTTTGGGAATATTATCTTTTGTAAACAACTGGTTGACATCTAGCCCCATTTGTTGGAACTGCATGAAGCTTTGGGTCAAAATATGCGTCACTTCCTTCTCGATCAGCGTCTCCGGTAAATCTAAAGTCGCACCCTTGACTAATTCCTTGGTTAAAGCCTCATAAATGCTGTCTTTGGTTTCCTTCTCCGCTTGTTCTTGGAAGCGTTTCTCTAAACTTGCTCTTAATTCGGCGATTGTTTCCTGATCGCTGACTTCTTGGGCAAAATCGTCGTCAAGCTCTGGTAATTCCTTCGCTTTTAACTCTTTCATCGTAATGGTAAAGATTACCGCTTTTGCTGCCACATCTTCTTTGGGATAATCTTCCGGGAAAGTTAAAGTCATCTCTTTGACTTCTTCCGGTTTCATGCCGATAATTCCTTCCACCATCCCCTCGATAAAGCGTCCTGGTTCCATATCCACCCGCAGATCTTCGCCGTCAATATCTGGGATATCTTCGCCAGTTTCGGCGGATTTTCCCCGATAATCAACGATCGCCACATCTCCCAGCTGCGCCCCGCGATCTTCCACGGGAACCAATGTCGCTAACTGTTCTTGACGCTCTTTAAACCAATTTTCCACGGATTCGGGATCATAAACGGTTTCTTCGGCAGTAACGCTCAGATTTTCGTAATCTCCGAGAACAATTGTCGGGGCCACATCCACGGAAACTGAAAAAGTCAAAGCTTTACCCGGTTCATAGGCAGCGATCAAATCCTCAAACTTAGACAATAGCTGGGGATTGCCCAGGGACTCGATCCCCTCCTGTTTTAGGGCAGATTCGAGGCAATTTTCAATTAATTCCTCAATTACCGCCGCTTTTACCGCCTTAGTTCCCAATCTTTGCAGAAGAATCTGACGGGGAACCTTACCGGGGCGAAAACCGGGTATATTGGCCGACTTCGCTAAATTCTTGACCACTTGCTCGTGGGTGTTTTTCGTGGTTTCGGCGGGAATTTCAATTTCTAAACCTATCTGACTGGCAGGAAGCTTTTCCTGAATAACTTTCATTGATTTTTCTAGCTCTTACGACAAGGAACGTTTATAATAGGGTGAGCGGTGTTTACGCCTGCGGTGGATCCGTCCCGCTCATGATATTCTAGGGGAATAGCTGCAGTTGTTCCCCAAGCTCTCACAATCTTTTTATTTTAGCGGTCAATGGGGTATATTTAATTTATTACGTCCTTGGGGCAGTTAAGCCCAATCAGAAAATTTTGCTGATCAAAAGCCGATCAATCCAAGTTTTAGAATAACTCGGTGGACAAAAAAGATTTTTTACTGTAACGATTTCTTCGGATCATTATCATCACCCAACTCGTCAGGAGGTTACACAATTTGAGTCAAAAAGTACGGGTCGCTATTTTAGGGGCCACCGGGGCCGTGGGAACGGAATTACTAGAGTTATTAGCTAGTCGTCAATTCCCTCTCGCTAGTCTAAAATTACTGGCTTCCGAGCGTTCTGCTGGAAAAACCCTCAATTTTCGGGGCGAAAGTCTCCTAATCGAAGCGGTAAACGAGCGCTCTTTTCAGGACGTGGATATCGTTCTCGCTTCTGCGGGGGGGGGCACCTCGAAAGCTTGGGCGAAAACTATTGTCGAGTCGGGTGCGACGATTATCGATAACTCCAGTGCTTTTCGCATGAATCCCGAAGTGCCTCTGGTTGTCCCAGAAATCAATCCCGACAGTGTGGACAATCACCGGGGCATTATCGCTAATCCCAACTGTACGACAATTCTTTTAGGAGTGGCGATCTGGCCTCTCCACCAAGTACAGGCGATCGAGCGAGTAGTAGTTTCTACTTATCAGTCTGCTAGTGGTGCTGGAGCGCGAGCCATGGAGGAGGTAAAACAGCAAGCGCAAGCAATTCTTGATAATCGGCAACCTCCCACTAATTCCTTCCCCTATCCCCTCGCTTTTAATCTTTTTCCCCACAATACCCCGATTAATGGTCAAGGGTACTGCGAGGAAGAAATGAAAATGGTCAACGAAACCCGCAAGATTTTTGCTTGTCCTGGACTGCGGGTTAGCGCCACCTGTGTGAGGGTTCCCGTGCTGCGGGCCCATTCGGAATCGGTTAACCTGGAATTTAGTCGGCCTTTTTCTGTGGTGAAGGCCAGAGAAATTCTTGAGTCTGCTCCTGGGGTAAAATTAGTGGAAGATTGGGACGCTAATTATTTTCCCATGCCAATTGATGCTACCGGTCGCGATGAAGTATTAGTGGGACGCATTCGTCAAGATATCTCCCATCCTAACGGTCTAGAATTGTGGCTATGCGGCGATCAAATTCGCAAGGGTGCGGCTTTAAATGCCGTACAAATTGCCGAACTTTTAGTCAAGAAAAATCTCGTCGGTTCAAGATTAGCAACAGTTTGATAACTAAGCTATCGGCCATCAGCTAGATCAAGGCGATAATAACTAGACCTCTGGTAAAAATCAAAAATTGTTGTTGGGGTTAGGAGCCAGTAGTCAGGAGGATTAAGAATGAATAATAATCAATTAAATAGTCCTACCCTAACCCATCCTACAAATAATTAATTGTGCCTCCCTACTTAGGAGGATTGTCAGATTCTTTCTTTTGCCTCTTGCCTTCAGAAGCTGATAACTGATAACTGATAATTGATAATTGATAATTGATAACTGATAACTGATCAATGAGTGAAACAACCTATTTTGGACGAGTAATTACGGCGATGGTGACTCCCTTCACCGTCGAGGGTCAAGTTAATTATGCCCTGGTGGAAAAATTGGCCGATTATCTAGTTACTCACGGTAGCGATGGTATAGTGGTCTGTGGGACGACGGGAGAATCACCCACCCTAAGTTGGCAGGAAGAATACGAACTATTTAGTATTGTCAAAAAAGCGGTTAATGGTCGGGGAAAAGTGATCGCGGGGACGGGTTCTAATTCCACTTCCGAAGCGATCGAAGCGACCCAACAGGCTGCTAAACTGGGTTTAGATGGTTCTTTACAAGTGGTTCCCTACTACAATAAACCACCCCAAGAGGGTTTATACGAGCATTTTCTGACCATTGCCAAAGCTTGTCCCGATCTGCCGGTGATGCTTTATAATATCCCTGGTCGGACGGGTCAAAATATGACCCCAGAAACGATTATTAAACTGGCAGCAGTTGATAATATTGTGGCGGTAAAAGAAGCTAGTGGTAATTTAGAACAAACCTGTAAGATTTACTGTCATACCCCTGAAAATTTCGCTATTTATTCCGGCGATGATTTTCTCACCTTACCCCTGATGACCTGTGGTGCGGTGGGGGTGGTCAGTGTTGCTAGTCATCTAGTGGGAGAAGAAATACAAGGGATGATTCAAGCTTTATTAACCGGAGATGCGGCCAAAGCGATCGAGATTAACTTGAAATTATTTCCCCTGTTTAAAGGTTTATTCTGTGCCACTAATCCAATTCCAATTAAAGCGGCCTTAAATCTAGTCGGTTGGGAGGTGGGGGGATTGCGATCTCCTTTATGTTCCTTAAGTCCCGAACTAGAAGAAGGATTAGCAAAAATTATGCAAGAATTGGCTTTAATCTAGAAAAATACTAGAAAATTTGGCTAACTAAACTAGGATTTTTTCGAGAAAGTAGGTTATAATATTAATAGCTTAACTAGAAGAAAAGAAATATAGTTTAGAACGGCGAGAAAGTATTGATATAAGTGAATTTAGCTAGGTGTTATTCCCCTAGTCATACTTATTCTGACTATTCATTTTTTGAGATTTGCTGTCTAGAAAACCCACCTAAAAAATCAACATAACTTACCATCAAAGGATACCTAATGAGTCAAGATAAAACCCAAGCAAAACTAAAGATCATTCCCCTAGGAGGATTACACGAAATCGGCAAAAACACCTGTGTTTTTGAATACGATGATGAGATTATTCTCTTGGATGCAGGTTTAGCTTTTCCTTCCGATGATATGCACGGGGTCAATGTAGTGCTTCCCGATATGACTTATCTAAGAGAAAATCGCCATAAAATTAAGGGTATGATCGTCACCCACGGTCACGAAGATCATATCGGTGGCATTCCCTACCATCTCAAACAATTTGATGTGCCAATTATCTACGGTCCGCGTCTAGCGATGGCTTTATTGCGGGATAAATTGGAAGAAGCAGGATTGGCAAATCGTACTAAATTAGAAACCGTTGCTCCCCGGCAAATGGTGCGTTTAGGTAAATCTTTCATGGTGGAATATATCCGCAATACCCACTCGATCGCCGATAGTTTTTGTGTAGCAATTCACACTCCTTTAGGGGTAGTTATTCACACGGGAGATTTTAAAATTGACCATACTCCCGTGGATGGCGAATTCTTTGATCTGCAAAAAATTGCCGAACATGGCGAAAAAGGGGTGCTATGTTTATTGAGTGATTCCACTAACGCGGAAGTACCCGGTTATACTCCCTCGGAAGCTTCCGTTTATCCCGGTTTAGAGCGGGTTTTTAACCAAGCAACGGGACGGATTATGATCACTACCTTTGCTTCCTCGGTGCATCGGATTAATCTGGTGTTGAAATTGGCCCAGAAATTTAACCGGAAAGTGGTGGTAGTGGGTCGATCGATGTTAAATGTCATCGCTCATGCGCGTAATTTGGGGTATATAAAATGTCCCGACGATCTATTTGAACCCTTGAAAGCGACCCGCAATTTAGCCGATGAAAAAATCGTTATTTTAACCACAGGCTCCCAGGGGGAAACTTTAGCGGCCATGACGCGGATTTCTAAGGGTGAACATCCTCATATTCGCGTGCGTCAGGGAGATACGATTGTCTTTTCCGCTAATCCGATTCCGGGTAATACCATCGCTGTGGTCAATACAATTGATCGCCTGATGATGCAGGGTGCTAACGTAGTTTACGGACGCGATAAGGGAATTCACGTTTCCGGCCATGGTTCCCAAGAAGACCATAAATTGATGCTATCTTTGACCCGGCCGAAGTTTTTTGTGCCAGTGCATGGAGAACACCGAATGCTGGTCAAACACGCTCAGATGGCCCAAAGTATGGGTATTCCCGCCGAAAATATGGTAATTGTCAAAAATGGTGACACGATCGAGTTAACTGGCGATCGCATTGGACTTGGCACACCAGTGCCTTCGGGAATCGAGTTAGTCGATCAAGCGGGTGTAGTCCACGAACACATTATGCAGGAAAGACAACAATTAGCCGAAGATGGTGTGATTACGATCGCGGCCTTCGTTAACGGGGAGGGACAATTAAGCGCACCTCCAGAGATTAATTTGCGCGGTGTGGTGACAAAAGTGGAAATCCCGCTGCTGAATCAGTTAATTATTCGGGCGATCGAACGCTGTTTAAGCGATCGCATCGGTGAATTTAAAACCGCCACGGGGTCCCCGGATTGGGCCGGTTTGCGGGCCGAAATCGAGACGACTTTGCAACGTTTAATCAAACGGGAGTTAAAGAGTCAACCTCTAGTGATTTTCCTCTTGCAAGCGGCGGCAACGGAACCAGCGAACAATCGTACTTATCGCCGCCGCCGTCCGGCAGCCACCATGGCCTCCTAATATCAGTGGGACAGGAGACAGGAGACGGGAGACAGGAGACAGGAGACAGGAGACAGGAGACAGGAGATTATTTCTATTTATTCTCCCCACCTCCCCACTTCATAATTCATAATTCATAATTCATAATTCCCACTCCCCCACCTCCCTACTTCATAATTCATAATTCATAATTCATAATTCCCGCACCCCACTTCCCATTGATAACTGACCATGTTCCATGCTGCCGATTTGCGATCGCTGCTGACCGCCGTTGCCAGGGGAGAAATTAACCCGGAGACAGCCTTAGATAAACTTAAACATCTGGCCTTTGAACCGGTGGAAGACTTTGCTAAAATTGACCATCATCGTCAATTAAGAACGGGATTTCCGGAGGTTATCTGGGGACCGGGTAAAACCACCGCTCAAATCGCCCAAATTATCAATGTTTTGCGTCAAAATAGTCCCGTGGTTATGGCCACCCGCATTGAAGCAGAGATAGCAGCCCAGCTACAGGAACAGGTAACAGACTTAGTTTATTATCCCTTAGCCCGCATCTGTGCCATTGCCGCAGCTGCCCCAGAAAATCCCCCAAAAGGGATAATTTCCATCCTAACGGCGGGGACTGCCGATATTCCCGTAGCGGAGGAGGCGGCGGTTACTGCTCAATTATGCGGTTTTTCCGTGCAGCGTCTTTGGGATGTGGGAGTAGCGGGAATTCATCGCCTCTTGAATCATCGCCATCTATTGGATGCCGCCGATGTGTTAATTGTTGTTGCGGGAATGGAAGGAGCCTTACCAAGTGTGGTAGCGGGATTAGTCGATCGTCCGGTGATCGCCGTTCCCACCAGTATCGGTTACGGAACCAGTTTCGGCGGTATTGCCCCTTTGTTAACTATGCTCAATTCCTGCGCGGTCGGTGTGGGTGTGGTTAATATAGATAATGGTTTTGGGGCTGCCATGTTAGCCGGCCAAATTTTACGCACGGCGGCCAGACTAGCCTAGATTTTCCCTCATCTCAGGCTGAAAATCCTATACAGTTGGTATAGGGATAAACTACTTTGAAAAAGAAGCCGATATGCACCTAAGTGAAATTACTCATCCCAACCAGTTACATGGTTTATCACTCCGTCAATTAGAAGATATTGCCCGTCAGATTCGCGAAAAACACCTCCAGACGATCGCCGCTACCGGTGGACATTTGGGACCGGGGTTAGGAGTCGTAGAACTAACGATCGCCCTTTACCAAACCCTCGATCTCGATCGAGATAAAGTCCTTTGGGACGTGGGACACCAAGCTTATCCGCACAAACTCCTCACTGGTCGCTATAACGATTTTCACACCCTGCGCCAAAAAAACGGCGTTGCGGGCTATCTAAAACGTTGCGAGAGCAAATTTGACCATTTTGGGGCTGGACACGCCTCTACGAGCATTTCTGCGGGGTTAGGAATGGCTTTAGCCCGGGATGCCAAGGGGGAAGATTTCAAGGTGGTATCGATCATCGGGGACGGGGCTTTAACCGGGGGTATGGCCCTAGAAGCGATTAACCATGCTGGACATTTACCGAACACCAACATCATGGTTATCCTCAACGATAACGAGATGTCCATTTCCCCCAACGTCGGGGCAATTTCCCGCTATCTCAATAAAGTTCGTCTGAGCGAACCCGTCCAGTTTATCGCCGATAATCTCGAAGAACAATTTAAAAATCTACCCTTCTTCGGTGACTCCCTCACTCCCGAAATGGAACGAGTCAAAGAAGGAATGAAACGGTTAGCAGTTCCCAAAGTTGGCGCAGTCATCGAAGAATTGGGCTTTAAATATTTTGGCCCGATTGATGGTCATAATATTCCCGAATTAATCGCCACTTTTAAACAGGCCCATAAGGTCCACGGACCGGTTTTCGTCCACGTTGCCACCGTGAAAGGCAAAGGCTACGAATGGGCCGAAAAAGATCAAGTGGGTTATCATGCCCAAAATCCCTTTAATTTAGCCACGGGTAAACCGATTCCCTCCAGTAAACCGAAACCTCCGGCTTATTCCAAAGTTTTCGGGCATACTCTCACTAAATTGGCGGAAAATGACCCGCGCATTATCGGTATCACCGCCGCTATGGCCACCGGGACGGGATTAGATAAATTTCAGGCAAAACTACCGAAACAGTATATCGATGTGGGAATTGCCGAACAACACGCGGTTACTCTCGCTGGTGGTCTTGCTTGCGAAGGAATGCGCCCGGTTGTCACTATTTACTCTACTTTCCTGCAGCGGGCTTTTGATCAGATTATTCACGATATCTGCATTCAAAATCTACCGGTTTTCTTCTGCATGGACCGGGCTGGTATTGTCGGGGCTGATGGACCGACTCACCAGGGGATGTACGATATCGCCTACCTGCGTTGTATCCCCAATATGACCATTATGGCCCCCAAAGATGAGGCGGAACTGCAAAGAATGGTGGTGACGGGGATTAATCATACCAGCGGCCCCATTGCCATGCGTTATCCCCGGGGCAACGGTTTAGGGGTTCCCCTGATGGAAGAGGGGTGGGAAGCTTTACCCATCGGTAAGGGCGAAATTCTCCGCAGTGGCGATGATATTCTCCTGTTAGGATACGGCACTATGGTCAACACTTCCCTACAGGTGGCCGAAATCCTCAGCGAACACGGCATCGAAGCCACAGTGGTTAATGCTCGTTTTGTCAAGCCCCTTGATACAGAACTTATCTTTCCCCTTGCCCAACGTCTTGGTAAGGTGGTGACTTTAGAAGAAGGTTGTTTGATGGGTGGTTTTGGTTCTGCGGTTTTGGAAGCTTTACAGGATGCTAATATTCTAGTTCCAGTCAAGCGTTTCGGGGTTCCCGATAAATTAGTCGACCACGCAACACCAGAGGAATCCTTCGCTGATTTGGGTTTAACCAGTCCCCAGATTGCCCAACAGGTTTTAGCGGCATTTTTTAGCCAAAAACAAACCGCTAACGTTGGTTAAAATCTCAAGATTAGCTTGGCCAGTTTTCCCGAAAAATTAGGGAAGACTGGCTTTTTTTGGTCTAGATAGTTAATGAAGACTGCCGGCAATAAATAGTGAGGGGAACGAACCACAGAGACACAAAGGACACAAAGATCGATCACTACTATAGAAGTTAAATTTATCACACAAAGAATAGGAGAGTCCAGTAGCTTTAAGAGCATCAGCCATGAGTTGGTCATCAATGACAGTGTTAGTTCTCGTAGTATCCCTAGTTGTGTATAGTAGATTAAACCCCTTGCATAATTAATTTGTGAGGGTTCAAAAATGAGAAAAAAGGTTAAATTTTGTCAAGAAATTGCTTAAAGTTTTCTAAAGCCACTTGACTTAAAGACAGAATTGTGCATAGTAGAAGTAGGCGGAGAGAAGATTGGACGATTACAAGCAACTGAATTACCTATGGAAAACCAACTTTGGCAGCGAATCACCCTCGATTTAAATATCTGTCATGGTAAACCTTGCCTTCGAGGATTGCGTTATCCTGTTGAATTTATCCTAGAATTACTTAGTTCTGGCATGAGTATCGAAGATATTTTAGCCGACTACGATGATTTGGAACGGGAGGATATTCTAGCGGCGTTATTGTTTGCCACTCGATTAACTCAGGTAAAAAGCATCTACCAAATTGCACCATGAACTTTTTAGTCGATGCCCAATTGCCAGTTCGTTTAGCCCGTTTTTTGCAAGCTGCTGGTCATGATACAATTCATACTAAAGATTTACCCCAACAAAATGCCACGACAGATGCAGAAATTAACGCTCTTTCAATTCAACAAAATCGTATTGTTATTACCAAAGACACAGATTTTCTCGATTCATTTTTGATTAGTCAAGAACCTTATAAGCTTCTGCTAGTGACTACGGGTAATATTACGAATGTTGAATTAGAAGCATTATTTCAGAATAATTTACCTCAAATAAAAGCACTTTTTACTCAACATTCCCTAATAGAAATGAGTCGCAACTCAATCATCGTTCATCAATAATTTTACCCGGAGTGCTGTGTATGGTTTCATCAGTTCATCGTATGGCTTCTGGCGTTGAAACAAATTTTGTTTTAAAGCTAACCTTTGAGCAAGAGCAGAATAGGAGGATATGTCAACCATGTTAAGCACTGATCTAGAGATAAGACTAGCAGCTTTAGAAGCTGAAGTAGCACTGCTTAAGCGTTTGCTACCTACTGTCAGCGAAACTCCCTGGTGGGAAAAAATTGTCGGCACTTTTGCTGATGATCCAGCTTACGAAGAGGCAATGCAGTTTGGTCAAGAGTACCGCCAGTCTCTAAAACCATTAGCCGAGGAAGCATCCGAACCCTGAAATGTATCTCCTTGACACAGATCATATTACTATTCTCGATCGCGGGGGACAACCGGCACAACAATTGCTGAAAAAACTGGCTGCTATTACGAGCAGCGAAGTTGCCACCACAATTATCACCTACGAAGAACAAATGCGGGGATGGCTCAGTTACATAGCCAAGACCAGTTCGATTGAAACCCAAGTTGTTGCCTATCGAAGGCTAGAAAAGCACCTCGCTAATTATCGCACGATTCCCATTGTCGGCTTTGATGAAAAGGCAGGTCAAGTTTTTCAAGAACTTCGGGTAACTTACCCTCGTTTGGGTTCGATGGATTTGAAGATTGCTGCTATCTCAATGGTTAATCCGGCTATCCTGCTGACGAGAAATCTCTAAGATTTTGGGCAAATTGCCGGTGTAAGAGCAGAAGATTGGACGATTACAGGCAACTGAATTACCGATGGAAAAACAACTTTGGCAGCGAATCACCCCCAGAGATAATTCATGTTTGTTTTTATAAATGCACGTCATCAGCTATCGAAGACTACGAGAATTTACGAATAAACACGCTGATTCCCGAATAGCTTTAGAGAATTGGTACAAAATTGCCAGTCAAGCGATTTGGTATAATTTAGTTGAGGTTCAAACAGTATTTCCTAAAGCAGAAGCAGTTGGTAACTTTACTGTTTTTAACATTAAAGGGAATAGTTATCGTCTCATAACCAGTATCGATTATCAGAAGCGGCTAATTTATATCAAGTATGTTTTAACTCACGCTGAATACGATAAGGAGCAATGGAAAAATGACCCTTACTTTTAATCCAGAAAAATACAAAGAATTACTAGCTCGCCATTTACCTAAAGTTATTAAAACAGAGGCAGAAAATGAAAAAGCTTTGGCTATTGTGGAAGAATTAATGCACCGTCAGCAGCGAACTCCCGAAGAAGATGAACTTTATGAGCTTCTAATTTTTTTAATTGGGAATTTTGAAAAAAGCTTTTATCTACAGGAATCAACCACACCTCATTCTATGTTATTGTTTTTGATGGAACAGCAAAGCGTTAATAAGAAAGACATAGCCAGAATCCTTGGCTCTGACAAAATTGCCTCTAGTTTAATTAAAGGAAAAGGGTCAATTACCCAAGAACAGGCGAAATTATTAGGACATTTCTTTAATGTAGATTATAGTTTGTTGATGTAGATACGATCCCCTCTAGCTTGTCGGTTGGGTTGAGCGCTTTAATATTTAGTAGAAAACTGCTCGATTCAATAATTTGATCCAAAACCCAACATTTTAAAAGACATCGGTGCAGTTGGGTTTCCCGCAAGTGTCGCTCATTTTTGATAGACAAAAGTTATTGCTGTCACCCCCAACACAACTTTACTGTCCCACCCGCCAAATTTTGATAGTATTGTCCCAACTACCACTAGCTAAATAGCGACCATCGGG